>RDXG01000255.1 GCA_004292785.1 Bacteroidota bacterium | reverse complement strand
ATTTTAACAAAAAAAAATATTTTTTTTTATTCCTAAATTTTATACTTTTTTATTCACATAATTTATGCCTAATTACCCACGAATACAAGTAGACATAAGCAATTAAATTAATAATATTTTTTTTTTAATTGTTTGATTTTCAATTACTTATAATTTAATTCAATTCTTAAATAAATAATTTTTATTACTTAAATATTTGAAAAAATAATTACTTTGTTGATAATCAAATTATTTGCCTGCATTTTGTTCAACAGTTCTGCAATTTCTTTCAATTTTAGTATGGTCGAATTTTTGGTTGCTTGCACAGCAAATAAGGGCATAGCACTAAATTCGGCTTCTTTAGGGTCTTGAATAATTGCCAAAGCCCCAATTTTTTGCAAACGTGCCAAAGAGGCAGCGCCGTCGTTGTTTGCACCAGTCAAAATGATTCCGATAACTTTTTCTTGATAGGCATCAAGAATGCTATCAAAAAGTACATCAACCGCAGGGCGACAATAATTTACCTTTTCATCTGCTGAAAGCGAAAACGTAAAATCGTCTTCAACCAACAAATGATAGTTTGGCGGGGCAAAATAAATCACACTTTGGGTTATTTTTTCCTTTTCTTCCGCTTCTTTAACTTTCAAAGCTGAACATTTATTAAAATATTCGATGTGAAAATTGCCCTGTTTGGGGTGCAAATGTTGCACAATCAAAATTGGCAGCGGAAAATCCGATTTAAGTTCCGAAAGAATTTGTGTAAGTGCTTGCATTCCTCCCGCAGAAACGCCAATGACTACTACTTGATAATTTGTTAAAGATAGTTTTGTAAACATAAATCGCTAAGATTTTGCAAAATAGCAAAAAAGTTTTAATTTTGTTCAAATAACAAAAAAAATTAAAACTACAAAATCATGAACAAAATTTTCCTTATTTTTATTGGTGTTTTCTGTCTTATTTTTTCTTGTCAAGAAAAAAAACAAGAACAAGAAAATTTAAGTGATGTAAATACAGAAGTCAAGCGTTTTTTAAAACAGTTTGATGTGCTTGCCTTGCCTTATCAAATGCTCTCTGACCCTCAAAATCATGCGACTTTTCAGGCTTTACTTGGCGAAAATCATTTATTAGACTCTAACTTTGTGGAAAGATTTCAGCTCAATCGATCTTTTATTGAGTCCGAACTCGACTCTACACATGAACAACCAGAGTCCAAAAATTACCATTTTTATGCTATTGGTAAATGTTTTATGAATCCAAAATACACCATAATTTTATATGGCAGAGATGGAAAATTAGAAGATGACAATTATATCTTTTTAGCTTCTTTTGATTCTAAAGGTCAAAAAATTGATGAAATTTTATTTCATAAGCCTTTGTTAGCATTGCCACCTATCGAGATCAAAAGGCTTTCGATAATTAAAGCAGACAGTTCTTTTATGCTAAACTCTGTTACTGAAGAAAGCAAATTTGTAGATAAAAAGGACAAAAAACAAGATTATATGCAATTTGTCAAAAAAGTCTCCCATGAAAAATTTTATAAAATAGATGCCTATGGCAAATTCATTTTGGTAAACAATACCGACAAAGATTTGCCCTAGTTAAAATTATGAAACAAAAATAACATTTCTCAAAAAAATGTTATTTTTTTATTTTTGGCAAAATACTAAAATTATGAAAAAAACTACTTTTTTGCTATTATTTTGGGCGTATTTTTTTAATTTAAACGCCCAAAATGCAAATTTAATCCCTGAAAAAGTTTGGAAACTTGAAACTTTAGAAAAGGCTCGTTGGAAAAATTTCTATTATTTGATCCTCGAATTTGATCAAATGCCAACTTTTTCGCAACAGCAAAAAATGGCAGAAGAAGGCATTTTTTTGGAAAATTATCAGGGACAAAATCAGTTTTGGACAAAAATAAAAGCAAATGTTTCTGTCCAAAAAATAGAAAAATGGAATATTAAAAATGTTAAAATTTTGCCTTTTCAACAGAAAACAAGTGGGCAATTTTTTAATGAAAACGGATTTTTTTTGGTTGATGCTTTGGTTTTCAAAAATATTTTTTGGTCAGATATTCAAACCGATTGCGCAGAATTAGGCATCAAATTAATACTCGATCAAAGCAGTTTGCAAGTATTTTCCTTAGAAATTCCTAGCGAAAATCTGGACAAATTGTTGCAAAAAGCATGGCTAATTCATCTTTGTCCAATTACAAAAAATGTTTTACTAAACGACATCGGCAGAAACCAAACCCGATCCAATGTACTTTCAGATGGAATCAGAAATTTGAATGGAAAAAATATAAAAATAGGTGTTTTTGATGGCGGAAATATTGGAAATCACATAGATTTTGCAGGAAATAGGGTACAAAATCAAGAAAATTCACCAATAAGTGATCATGCTACCCATATTGTCGGGATTTTGGCAGGTTCTGGAAATTTAAATCCAAAGGCAAAAGGAATGGTAAATCAAGCAGAAATTTTTGCCTATCAATACGATTTTGTGCCTTACAAAATGTATCAAGCTGTTCAAAATCAGCAAATTAGCATTACCCAAAATTCCTATGGCAACAACCCAACTTGCAACGGTTACGCACCTTATACTATAGTTAATCGGCAAGAGGATATGTTGGTAAATTTGTTTCCGCATTTGGCTCATGTGTTTGCGGTTGGTAATTCGCAAAAAGATTGTGCGGGCGGTTTTGGTTCTACGGCAGGGCAATCTGCCAAAAATACGATCACTGTTGGCGGACTTTTTGACGATGACCTCATGACCACTTTTAGTAGTTGGGGGCCTGTTCGAGATGGCAGAATCAAGCCCGATTTGGTTACTCTGGGACGTGGTTATTTTTCTACTTTTCCAAACCAAAACTATTATATTTCTGGTGATGGAACTTCGCAGGCTTGCCCTGCAGTTGCAGGGGTGGTGGCACAATTACAAGAACGTTTCCAACAAATTTATAAGCGTTTACCGCCTGCTTCGCTTATAAAAGCGGTTTTGTGCAACACCGCAAAAGATTTGGGAAATCCGTACCCCGATTTTAAATTTGGTTTTGGCAGAATAAATGCTTTGGGGGCGGTCAAAAGTTTGGAAGAAAATAATTTTAAAATCAACAAAATTTTCTCAAATCAAACGCAAAATATCGAAATTTCTGTTCCCGAAGGAGCAACCAAACTCAAAGTTTTGATCGCTTGGTCAGACCCCGCCGCCATGCCCGATTCTAAAATTGCTTTGATCAACGATTTGGATTTGACAATTATCGAAAAACAAAATACTTCCAAATTTTTGCCTTGGGTTTTAGACCCTTCAAAACCATATTTGATCGCAGAAAGAGGTGTAGATCGTTTGAATAATATCGAGCAAATAACGATTGATAATCCGAAAGGAATTTATCAGATTTCAGTAAATGCAAATAATTTGATCAGCCAGACACAAGAATATAGTCTTAGTTGGCAGATTGAAAAACCGCTTTTAGAAGTTACTTTTCCTTTGGGAAATGAAAAAATTTCTGGAGAACAAATTTTTAGGTGGAACTCGGAAGGAATTTCGGGCAAATACAAGGTTGAATTTTCAGGAAATAATGGCGAAACTTGGGATTTACTTAGCGAAAATGTTGAAAATCATGTTACACAAGCCGATTTTATTGTTCCATCCCGAATCACAACTAGCAAAGGTTTGATGAGGGTAAGTAGTGGCAATGTTTCTGCTCTTTCTGCCAATAATTTTCACGTTTTTACTGCGCCGATCAACCTAAAAATTACGGCTTCGAATAATCAAGCCAATTTTTCTTGGAATGCGATTGATGGTGCAAACAGTTATGATTTGTTAAAATTAAATCTCGAATCGGATAGTTGGGAAAGGGTAGCTTCGAAAATAAATGCTACCAATTATCAACTAAGCGGGTTGCCAAATGGCAAAGAATTATGGTTTGCTGTGCAAGCACGTCAAGATTTGACAGGTACAGTAAGTCAAAGATCGGTGGCAAAAAACGTCATTTCCAGTGGGGGAGGAGCAAACGCAGATTTGGAATTGCAGGAAATTCTGAACACTACTCAAAATAATTGTTTGAGTCCGAGAACAAACGAAATTATCAGTATAAAAATTAGAAATGCGTCTAATGCTTTTTTGAATGCAGGAGCTGTCCTTAATTTATCGTATCAAATTGATAATCAAGAAGTTGTACGAGAAAATTTTACTTTAAATAATGTTTTGGAAGTTGGTAAAAGCGTAGTTTATAATTTTAACCAAAAAGCAAGTTTTGCAAGTGGATCATCGAATTTGAAGGCACAAGTCAATTTCTTGGGTGATCCTATTTTTGAAAATAACGAACGCAAAACTAAAATTATGAGCCAAAATCAGATGTTTATTTCGGCTTTTGGCGAAGAAAATTGCAATTTAGCCTCAAATTTATACGTTTCTGGCTTTCCTTTAAAAAATTATCAAATTAGTAATATCGATTTTGCACCACAAAGTTTGCCTTTCGCAAAAAAAATAAATATCAAAGACAATCAAATTAGCGAAGCCTTGCCGATTGGTTTTCCCTTTAATTTTTATGGAAATGTTTATACCGAATTTTACGTAAGCAATGACGGTTTTGTCAAATTTGATGGCTTTGGCTTGTCTAATTTCAATTCGAGTGCAACGAGTAATATTAAGACTAACGATTTGATTAACAACATGATAGCAGCCGTTTGGACAGACTTAAATCCCGATGCAGGCGGAAAAATAGCATACGATTTGTTAGGAAGTTTTCCGAGCAGAAAATTGGTGATTTCATTCGAAAAAGTGCCTTTTTGGGCAGAAAAAAACGTTAGCGCTTATGTAACTAGCCAAATTATTTTGTACGAAGGTTCTAACTTGATCGAAATTCATTCCGCAGATGTGCAAACTGATGGCAAAACCAAAGCAGTGATGGGCATAGAAAACGCCAACGCAAGTTCAGGAACGGCAGTAGAAGGCAGAAATAACACGTTTTGGACAACCAAAAATGATGCAAAACGCTTTATGCCAGACATTCAAAATTTGATTTGGAGCAACGGAAAGACAGGTTTTTTTGTCAATTCTTCGCCAAATTCTTCTATTTCTGCGAGTTATACAGACGAAAATTGCAAGTTTTTGGCGAATCTTGTATCGCCTTGTATTGCGAATGGTTTAGAAAATGATCTTTTTTCAGAAAAAATATTAATCTATCCTAATCCTACAAAAAATAGGCTAAAAATTGAAGCTAATTTTTCAGAAAAAAGCAACTTACAGATCAATTTGACTAATTTATTGGGACAAAGTGTCTTTCAAAAGCATTTTTTATCCAAAACCGATCAAATTAATGAAGAATTGGATTTGAATTTTTTGCCAAATGGAATGTATATTTTACAAATTTGGAATGAATCTGGACAAAAAACGTTTAGCATTTTGAAAGAATAAATTATTCTTACTAAATTGCATCCAAAATAATCAATTTTTATGATGGCAAAAGTAAAAGGCAAATTTATTAAACTCACAGGCAATTTGATGCTCGAAAAAGAAAGAGTTTTAGCCAACGAATACCTGCAAAAAGAAACAGGACTTACTCACCGCCAACTCGAAGACGAGGCTTGGTATGAAGTAAGCATTTTTGATAAATTCATGAAAATTTGCGCAGAAAATTCTTTAAGCAAAGATTTTATGTATATTTTTATTGGCAAAAAAGTATATCCGACCATCAAAAAAAGTGTTGGTTTGCCCGAACATCTCAAAACGCCCCTCGATTTTATCAAATTCGAAGCCGAAGGTTTTTTGATGAACCATTTGGGCAATGATGTAGTGCCACGAAAATTTATTAAAGCTGAAAACAAAGAGGTCATTGTGCAAGCCATTGCGCCAGGTTATGACAGCAAACTTTATGAAGGCGTTTTTCTTGGAATTTTGGAAATGTGCGAGATACAAACAGCAAAAGTGGAAAATTTGGGAAATCATACTTTTAAAATTACTTGGTAAGAAATATTTTGATTAGCTTTTTTGCTAAAAAATTAAACAAAACTAGCAAATAAAAGTTTTTTGCTTAAACTATATAAATCAAATATGCTTTCACTATTTCACGAAACTGCTTTTAAATGTAGCGAACTGATTACCAAACATTATAGCACTTCTTTTTCTTTGGGCATCAAAACCTTAGACAAAAGTTTGCATCATTCCATTTATGCCATTTATGGATTTGTTCGTTATGCCGATGAAATTGTGGATACTTTTCACGATTTTGACAAGGCAGATTTGCTAAAAAGGTTTAAAAAAGATACGTATCAAGCCATTTCCGAAAAAATTAGTCTGAATCCGATACTACATTCTTTTCAATTAACGGTTAATAAATATCAAATCAAACACGAACTGATTGAGGCTTTTTTGAAAAGTATGGAAATGGATTTGGAAGATCAAACCTACGATTCTAGCCTTTATAACGAATATATTTATGGTTCTGCGGAGGTTGTGGGCTTGATGTGTTTGCAAGTTTTTTGTCAGGGAAATGAAAAAGAGTACGAAATTTTGGAAAAACCTGCAAAAAGTTTGGGAGCAGCCTTTCAAAAAGTAAATTTTTTGAGAGATATGAAAAGTGATTATTTGGAAAGAGGCAGAGTTTATTTCCCAAAAGTAAATTTCGATAGTTTTGATGCCCAAGCCAAACAAAATATTGAGGCAGATATTCAAAAAGATTTTGATGATGCCTACAAAAACGGAATTTTGAAACTACCAAAGACATCTCGTTTGGGAGTATATTTGGCTTATGTTTATTATTTAAAATTATTTGAAAAAATCAAAAAAATTTCGCCTGAAAAAGTGCTAAAACAACGAATTAGGGTAAATAATGCAAGTAAATTTGTGTTGTTGGTGCAAACCTATTTCAAACAAAAACTAAATTATATTTAAATAATATCCATTTTTTGTTTTGTGCATAGCTACATTTATACTAAATTCTATGCACAATAAAAGAATTGATTGCTGAAGTAGAACTTTATGAAAATGAAGAAAATACTTGGCGAACAGAAAAAATGTTGCCAATTCGTCGGGAAATTTAGTTCTTTATTTGGTTGGAAAGAGCCATATTTTGGATAAATTACTTTGTTTTCAGGCGAGGATTTGCCTGTAGATAGCGATAAGGATTTATTAGGTAAAGCAAAAACAAGAAAAAAATTTCTAACCTAATTTTTTATTTCCCAAAAAACTTTCCACATATTCTGTTCTCAAATTGTCAATGCAAAATAGTTTGTTTTTTCGTTCTACAAACCAATATTTCCAACCATTATTGGAAGGTTTGTTCAAAATTTCACAGCTAATTTTATGAATAGAACCCACTTTTTCGTTCCACAAAATAGTCGTATCTGCCTGCACTTGCGCCTTTTGTTTTCTGTCTTTGGAATATAAAAATTCCCCAATTTTGATCAAATTGCTTTCAATCAAATTTCCAAAGGGAACTTTGGGCTGCTTGACTTCAATTTTGTATTCCAACAAAGATTTTTCGATGGGAATCACCTTTTCCAAACGTTCATTCGCCACTTTTACGTAAAATTCTTCACGTTCTAAGGCAATAAATTGTCTGCCGAGTTTTTTGGCAACCGCCGCCGTTGTACCGCTTCCACTGAAAGGATCGAGAACCAAATCATTCGGATTTGAAGTCGATAAAATCACTCTGAACAACAATTCTGCGGGTTTTTGGGTCGAATGTGCTTTTTGTCCGTTCACTTTTATTCGTTCTTCGCCTGTGCAAATTGGAATGTGCCAATCACTACGCATTTGCAAATCGTCATTAAAATTTTTTAGGGATTTATAATGAAAAGTATATTTTGCATCTTTATTTTTGCAAGCCCAAATCAGCGTTTCGTGGGCGTTGGTAAATCTTGTGCCTTTAAAATTGGGCATGGGATTGGTTTTCATCCAAATAATGTCGTTCAAAATCCAAAAACCCAAATTTTGCATGACTGCGCCCACCCTAAAAATGTTGTGATAACTGCCTATGACCCAAATACTTCCGTTGTCTTTTAACACTCGAAAACACTCTTTTAACCAAGATTCTGAAAATTGATCATAAACTTGTATCGATTCAAATTTGTCCCATTCATCAAAAACTCCCTCTACTTTTGTCTGATCTGGGCGATACAATTCAGCTTTTAATTGTAAATTATAGGGCGGATCGGCAAAAATAAGATCAACAGATTTGTCGGGCATTTTTTTCAAAGATTCTACACAATCTCCTAAAACAATTTGATTTATCATTTTTTTATTTTTGATTATTTTTACCTATTTTCTATATTTTAAGAAATTTTTAAATGCTTTAGGACTTAGGCAAAAAATAAAAAAAGAATAAAATTGTACCACAAACATTCTTGTTTGTGCCTTTGAAAGCTACAAACAAGAATGTTTGTTTACATTGCATAAGTCCTATTCTTTTTGGCGTAAAGATAAAAATAAAAAAGGAAAAGAAGTTTATAAATTTTTCTTCGTTTTGTTTGCGGCGAACTATTTTTAAGAATACACAAAAAATATTTTTCTTTCTTGTTTTTTCAAAGATAAAAAACGATACCTTAGCAACCTTTTCATTTTATCTTTATCTTTTCACTGAAAATTAATCCTTTGGAAGAAGTTTCAACATATCAGGATATTCACCGCTACGTTGTCGAACAATGTTTGAAAGGTGATAGAAAGGCACAGCAGGAACTTTACAAGCTCTATTCGAAGGCAATGTTTAACATTTGCAGGCGAATGATGGGCGACGAAGAGGAAGCCAAAGATGTGCTACAGGACGCTTTTGTCATTGCGTTTACAAAATTGCATACTTTCCAATTTCAGTCCGCTTTTGGGGCTTGGTTGAAAAGAATTGTGGTTAATCATTGCATTGGGACTTTGCAAAAAAAACGCTTGCTTATCAGCCCAATCAATGAAAAATTTGATGCTATCGAAGAAAAAAATAGCGTTGATGAAGAAGAAATACAATATGAAGTCAAAAAAATTATGCGAGCCATCGACCAAATTTCTGATGGTTGCAAAGTGGTTTTGAACTTGTATTTGTTCGAAGGTTATGATCACAAAGAAATTGCAGAAATTTTGTCGATTACCGAATCTACTTCGAAGGCGCAATATAGCAAAGCAAGAAAAAAAATTAGGGAAATTTTGAAAAGTCAAAATCCATGAAAAAAGACATACTTAAAAATTTTGTTGATCAACACCGAAGCGAATTTGAAACGCCAAATTTGGACACAAACATTTGGCAAAACATCGAACAAAAGCTGGATCAATTAGATCAAGATTCGCTAAAAAATTTTGTTGATCAAGAGCGCGCCGAATTTGAGTCAGATTTTGATTCACAAGAAGTTTGGCAAAAAATAGATCAGAGTTTGCCAAAACAACAAACCATTTTTTACAGAATTGCAAAAATGGCTTGGAAAGTGGCAGCCATGCTCATTTTGGTTTCTGGAATCGCTTGGTTTTCGCTAAAAATGATGCAATCCGAAGAAAGTTTAGCAGATCAACGTTTGCAAAAAATTGCGCCTGAATTGGTCGAAGCAGAAAAATATTATTCGGCTTTGATCAAACAAAAAATGCAAATTATTCAGGCAAAAGGCAACGAAGACAAGCAAATTTTTGCGGATTTGCAAATGTTGGATAGTGCTTATTCAGTACTTAGACTCGATTTGGAAGACGGAGTTGCAAACGAAGAAGTGATCAATGCTATGATCCAAAATCACAGAATCAAATTGGAAATTTTAGAAAACATTTTAGAGGAAATTCAAGATGGAGAAAATGAAAATCAGCCTGAACAGCTTTAAATTTATGTTCATTTTATTGTTCGTATCGTTCAAGGTTTTTGCTGACCCTGAACTCAAACAGAGCAAATCTTTTAACAGAGTTTTTGCAGCCAATTCGACCATAAATGTAGAATTAATTAATAAATATGGCGAAATTGTCGTAGAAGGTTGGAATAAAGATTCTGTTAAAGTGGAAATTATTGTAACTGCGGTAGCAGAAGAAGGCAGTCATGCCCAAAAAATGCTCGACAGAGTGGAAATTAATTTTTCTGAAAGTTTGGAATATGCCAAAATAGAAACCTTTATTGATCGCAGCAAAGGCACTTTTACCGAATTGATCAACAAAATTGCAGACTATTCAAAATCGGTTTTAGACGAAAATAATTTGCAAATTGATTACAAAATTTATGTTCCAAAAGGTGCTTCTTTGAATATCAACAACAAATTTGGCGGAACATTTATTTATAATTTCTTGGGAAAATTGAATTTAGTCATGTCGCATGGGCATCTAAAACTCGAAGATTTGCACCAAACCGCAAGTTTAGATTTGAGTTTTGGATCGGCAGAAATAAAATATTTAAAAGATGCGATGATCAACCTAAAAATTTCGGATTTGGAAATTGTGCGAGCCGATCAATTAAGTTTGACTAGCCATTCGTCAGAAATTGTTTTGACTTCGGTAGAAAATTTGAGTATGGATTCGAGAAATGACAAAATCAAATTAGAAAAAATTGCCAATATCAAAGGAAATTCTAATTTTACCAAGCTCAACATCGACCAATTAAGTAAAGAAATGGATTTGAAAATGGTTTACGGAAATTTGTCGGTGGCAAAAGTGCAAAACGGTTTTTCGGGAATAAATTTGGACGGGCAATTTGTGGATATGAAACTGATGATTGACAAAACGGCTGCCTACGAAATGGATATTCAAGCACCAAAAAACAAAACCAATTTGTCTAAAATTTTGGGAGGATTGCTAAAAATGGGTGGAGAAAATAACCATTCTAGCTTAATTTCGACTGGTTTGGTAAATAATAGTGGTAAAAATAATCTCAACAATACAAATGTTGCCAAAATTACGATCAAGGCAAATAACGGGAATGTAGTGATTGACACACAATAAAAAAAGCAAACAGTTTTGAAACTGTTTGCTTTAACAACTTCATTTTTTCAGGTATGCAAAATAGTAAATTGCCCCAATAATTGCCAAAACTGCCAAAACCGCAAGCGTAATTTTGATCCAGCTATACGGTCTTTCGCCTTGCACTTCGCCTGTTCTTCCGTTTACCAAAAAGCGAAAAACCTCGCCGTTGTAGGTGTAGGCACAAATCCAAATGGGCAACAAAATGTGTTTGAAAGTAATGTCGCTGTGTTTGGTATTTACTTTATGTATTCTTTGCGAATCTCCGCCAATATCTCTACGTACATCTTGTTTGATGACCTCGTCCATTTTATCTTTGGCAACTTCAAAACCTGTTTTTAAATCTACTTGATAGGTTTCTGTCTGAAAACCACTCAAATATTGGTCGTCATAAGGCACAAGACTTTTCAAGTCCCAAGGTTCTAGGGCTTCCAAATAATTTTTGGGCAAAGATTTTGTAGCCACTACCAAAACGTCATTAAAAAAACGTTCTGTATCTCCTGATCGGTTCGACCATTTGGTTTTAGTAACTTCTCTTTGTTTTGTATTCCCGTTTTCGTCTTTGTAATTTTCTGTAACTGTATAATTATCGCCCCTTTCGCCTGTGTAAGTGCTGTAAGTTTCGGAATCGTAAGTCCAATAAGGCAGATACATTCCTTTGAGTTTTTCTGTGGTTTGGGCGCGGCTTGTCAAATCGTTTGGGGCAAACCAAAGACTATCGACCCATTCTCTGAACAAAGTCATTCCTTGCTCTTGTTTGATGGCAAAAGGCAAAACCGATTTTGGCTTTAATGAAGTTGTCCACTGGTCGTTTTTGATCACCAAACTCGTTCCGCAAAAAGCGCAATCGTCTGTAACTACGTTGGGTTTTAAGCTACTGGTTGCTCCACAAGCAGGGCATTTTACGGTGGCAATTTTTTGTTTTTCGCCTTCATCTGCTCCTTTTTCAAGGGCTTTTTTGAAGTCTAATTCTTCTATTTTGACATTTTTTTTGGCAATAATTTCGTTTTCTGTGCCACAATTGGTGCAGGCAATAGATTTAGAACCAATTTTATATTTCAAAACCGACCCGCAGTTCTTACAAGATAATTCTTTATTTACCTCCGACAGATTTTCGTTGAATCCGCCTTCGTTTTCGTTTTTCATGGAAATGCTTTATTTTTTTGAAACAATTTAAAGATTTTTTTTTTAATATTCAATAAAATAATCAAATATTTTACCTAAAAATTCAAAAATTAGGATTCTGCTTTCTAACATTATTAACAATTAATTTTTCTTAGGTAATAAAAATAATTATCGGACACTTCAAAGATGCTCTATAAATATGATTATCAAGGAGTTATAGTCGTAAAACAATGTAAACTAATTTATTCTTACTACTTATAGACAAAAAATAAAAGTATTTTTCCAAAAAATAGCTAATTTTGAATTTCCTTAGACAAAAAAACAATTTTATGAAATTTCAAGCAAAAATTAACGTAATGCCTCAACAAGAAATCCTCGATCCGCAAGGAAAAGCTGTAGGATTGGGCTTAAAACAAATGGGCATGGAAAACGTAACAGGGGTACGCATTGGCAAACACATTACTATGGAAGTGGAAGCAGAAAGTAAAGAAGCCGCCGCCAAACAAGTAGAACAAGCCTGCCAAAAACTACTTGCAAACTTGATTATGGAACAATATTCTTACGAAATTTTATCGTAAAAAAACAAAGAAATAACAGCAAAAATGTTATTTCTTTGTTTTACTAAAAAAAACTAAAATTATGTTAATTGCAAATCCAATTTACGACTCGGTTTTCAAATATTTGCTAGAAGACCTCGATATTGCGCGAGATTTTTTGTCTTTGATCATCAAAGAAGAAATTGTTTATTTGGAAGTAAAACCGCAGGAATCAACGCTAGAAATGCTTGATTACAAACTTTCTGTTTTTCGCTTGGACTTTAAAGCCACCATCAAAACCGAAAACGGAGAGTACAAAAAGTTATTGATTGAGTTGCAAAAGGCAAAAAAATTGTTTGACGTGATGCGTTTTAGGCGTTATTTGGGCGAAAATTATCGCAAAAAAGACCAAATTATCAACGAAAACGGCAAAGCGGTAGAAGTTCCTCTGCCCATCATTACGATCTATTTTTTGAGTTTTGAGCTAGAATCCGTGCCTTTTCCTGTCTTGAAAGTGGCGAGATTGTACGAGGACGTGGTCAGAGGAACAACTACCGACATTTTGCAAGAGGAATTTGTGGCTTTGCTTACTCACGAAAGTTATATGATTCAAATTCCTAGACTTCGAAAAACTTTGCAATCGCGTTTGGAAAAAATATTGACCATTTTTGATCAATCTTATATTTTTGAGCGCGACAAACAATTTTTGACTTACAAACTCAAAGAAGAAGATCATTTACTAAAAAAGATGGTCAATCGTTTGCTTCGAGCCGCTTCTGACGAAGAACTTCGAAACCAAATGGATTTTGAAGAAGAATTGGAAGGAGTCATTCATCAGCAACTTCGAGAACATACAGAAAACTTGCGAATCAAAGAGCAGGAATTATTGGTTAAACAGCAAATAATTTCTGAAAAAGATCAGGTTTTAGCCGAAAAAGATCAAGTTTTAACAGAAAAGCTACAAGAGTTATCTGTTAAGGATCAGGAATTATTGACCAAAAAACAAGAAATTTCTGAAAAAGATCAGGTTTTAGCTGAAAAAGATCAGGTTTTAGCCGAAAAAAATCAAGTTTTAACAGAAAAACTACAAGAGTTATCTGTTAAAGATCAGGAACTATTGACTAGAAAACAAGAAATTTCTGAAAATCTGCAAGTTTTAGCCGAAAAAGATCAAGTTTTAACAGAAAAGCTACAAGAGTTATCTGTTAAAGATCAGGAATTATTGACTAAAAAACAAGAAATTTCTGAAAAAGATCAGGTTTTAGCTGAAAAAGATCAGGTTTTAGCCAAAAAAGATCAAGTTTTAGCTGAAAAAGATCAAACATTACTTCAACAACAAAAAGAAATAGAAGAACTAAAAAAATTGTTAGCTTCTAAAAAATAATTATGAATCCATCAGACCAATTTAGCAGGCACACCATTACTGCCGCTTTGCCTTATGCCAACGGGCCCTTGCACATTGGGCATATTGCGGGTGCGTATTTGCCTGCCGATACTTTTGTGCGTTATTTAAGACTCAAAGGCAAGGACGTTGCTTTTATTAGCGGTTCTGACGAATACGGGGCGGCAATTATGTTGCGCGCCAAAAAAGAAGGAATTTCGCCCAAAGAAATTATAGATAAATATCATCAAATCAACAAAAAAGCATTTGAGGATTTTGGGATTTCTTTTGACATTTATCACAGAACTTCCGAGCAAATTCATGCCGAAACTGCACAAGATTTTTTCAAAGTTTTGCACCAAAAAAATCAGTTTGAAGAAATAGAATCTGAACAATTTTTTGACGAAAAAGCTCAACAATTTTTGGCAGACAGATATATTATTGGAACTTGCCCAAAATGCGAAAATCCAAACGCTTATGGTGACCAATGCGAAAAATGCGGTTCTACTTTGAGTCCGACCGATTTGATCAATCCTAAATCAACTCTAAGCGGAAACACGCCAATTTTGCGAAAAACGACTCATTGGTATTTGCCGATGCAAAAATCGGAAGAATGGTTAAAAACTTGGATTTCGGAAGGAAAAAAAGGAATTTGGAAAACCAATGTTTACGGGCAATGCAAATCTTGGCTAGATCAAGGCTTGCAATCGCGCGCCATGACGCGTGATTTGGAATGGGGAATTCCTGTGCCTTTGGAAAATGCGAAGGGAAAAGTCCTTTATGTTTGGTTAGATGCCCCGATTGGCTACATTTCTGCCACGCGTGAATGGGCGAATCAAAAAGGCAAAAATTGGGAAGATTATTGGAAAAAATCGGATACCAGACTTTTGCATTTTGTTGGAAAAGACAACATTGTTTTTCATTGCATCATTTTTCCGATTGTGTTAAAAGCCTACGGAAACGGTTTTATTTTGCCCGACAACGTACCTGCCAACGAATTTTTGAATTTGGAAGGCGACAAAATTTCTACTTCCAGAAATTGGGCGGTTTGGTTGCACGAATACCTGATCGATTTTCCAAATCAACAAGATGTTTTGCGTTATGTTTTGACTTCGATTGCTCCAGAAAACAAGGACAGCGAATTTACTTGGAAAGATTTTCAGGCTCGAAACAACAACGAATTGTTGGCAATTTTAGGAAATTTTGCAAACAGAACTTTGGTTTTGACTAACAAATATTACAACGGAATTGTCCCAAAACGTCATCAATTAACCGATTTTGATGCACAAACTTTGTCAGAAATGGCAAATTATCCGCAAAAAATCGAAAGTTTGCTAGAAGAATTTAAGTTCAAAGAAGCACAATTCGAACTCATGAATTTGGCGCGCTTAGGAAACAAATATTTGGCGGAAACAGAGCCTTGGAAAAAAGCAAAAGAAGACCCGCAAACGGTAGAAACCATTTTGAACATTGCTTTGCAAATTACAGCAAATTTGGCAATTTTGATGCAAGCATTTTTACCTTCTTCAGCCGAAAAATTGCAAAAAATGTTGCTTTTGGATCAATTATCTTGGGCAGATGCAGGGAAAACCGATCTAATTTCAGAAAAACACCAAATTGGAAAGGTAGATTTCTTGTTTTCCAAAATTGAAGACGAACAAATAGAAAAGCAAATTGCAAAATTGGCGCAAAGCAAAAAGGCAAATATATCGGCAGAACCTCTGAAAACCGAAATAGAATTTGATGATTTTGCAAAAATGGATATTCGGGTGGCAACCATCATTCAGGCAGAAAAAGTGGCAAAAGCCAAAAAATTGTTAAAATTAACGCTAGACACAGGCGTAGATCAGCGGACTGTGGTGAGTGGAATTGCCGAATTTTATGAGCCAAATCAAATTATTGGGCAACAAGTTTGCCTTGTAGCGAACCTAAAACCCAAAGAATTAAAGGGAATTATGTCGCAAGGAATGATTTTGATGGCAGAAGATGTGGATGGCAAATTGGTTTTTGTCCGCCCCGAACAAATGGTAAAAAACGGCATGACAGTACGATA
>RDXG01000254.1 GCA_004292785.1 Bacteroidota bacterium | reverse complement strand
TGAGGTTTTGTGTTCTCCTTCAGAAATATAAATGGTGTAAAGCATATAAGCCGTAAAACCAAATCCATAACCAAACTGTTCGATAGCCACCGAAACGGCAATCAACAAAAACGAATCGGTTTGCGAATATGCCAAATAAATATAGGTTGCATTTGGCAAATTAATTGCCGCCGCCATCGTCCAAAACCAATATTTTAAACCTTTTTTGGAAACAGCCAAACCGCCCAAAATTCCGCCTACGGTCAAGGAAATAATACCAATAGTGCCGTAAACCAAACCTACTTCGCCTGTGGTTAGCCCTAAACCGCCAACTTCTTTGCTATCCAACAAAAAAGGTGATGCCAATTTGACTAACTGCGATTCTGAAAAACGATAAAAAAGCAAAAAAGTAAGGCTTGCGGCAATATTTGGTTTTTGGAAAAATAAAATAAAAGTCTTAAAAAACGATTTCATGGGGTTACTTTCTTTGCTGACGGGCAAATCTGTGGCAGGTTTTGGCAAAATAAATTGATGATAAATGCCCGCAAATGCCATCATTATTCCCAAAATAATAAAAGTAATTGTCCATGCCAAAGGAATATTTCCAGAACTTGCCTCAAAAGTAGCAAAAACCACATTTTGCAATTTAGAATCCAAGCGAAAAGCCGATAAAGCAGGCTTGTTCCAATTTGTTTCGTCAAATTCGAAACGGCTACCTTCCGCCAAAAAAATACTTTTATCCCCAGAAATTTGATTGAGATTGACAATGGTTTTTTGGGAAGGTTTGGCAGACAAATAAAAATACATCAAGCCAATATTTCCTGATTGATCTGTTTTTTTTTCTTTTTTTTCAACAGAAAAAATATTTTTTAGGGTATTTTCTAAGGGTTCACTTACATTTTTTTTCCAAAAAGAAGGATTTTCTCCCGTTTTTTGAACTATTTTTTCGGCTTGATAAAAATTATTGACAATATTTTGACTTCGAACCATTTTCAAAACCGAATCTGCCATTTTGCTATCTATTTTCAAAATTTGAATACTTATTTTTTCTGCTGAGCTTTTGATCGTTAAATGACTAGAAAAATCGGTTTTAAGGTTATTCAAATCTATATTTTGAACTATATTTTTAGTAGATTCTACTTGAAATTCTATTTTTGGGATTCCTGTATAAACTTCAAAAAATCCTGCCAAAATTACAATCAAACCCTGCCCCGTAACCATTGCCAAACGGTAAAAAGTGCTTCTGATTCCGACAAAATAGGCTTGTTTATGGGTTTCTAAGGCAAGCAAATAAAAACCATCTGCGGCGATGTCATGCGTAGCCGAACTGAAAGCCACTAACCAAAAAAACGCCAAAGTATATTGAAAAAACGCCTCTGTTGGTATGGTAAGGGCAACTCCTGCAAAACCTGCGCCAACCAATAATTGCATGACCGCGATCCAAAAACGTTTGGTTTTGAACAAATCCACCAACGGACTCCACAAAGGTTTGATCACCCAAGGCAAATATAACCAACTTGTATAAAGTGCAATTTCGGTGTTAGAAACGCCCAAACGTTTGTAAAGTATGACAGAAACGGTCATGACCATGACATAAGGCAAACCTTCGGTATAATACAAAGAGGGAATCCAAGCCCAAAGAGAAGAATTTTGTTGGTTTTTCATGAAAATATTGATTCGAAACAATGATTTCGAAGGCTAAATTTAGGTTTTATTTTTGTGAATTTATAAAAAATACAAAAATTAGTCATTCTTCAATAAAAAAACCTAAGCATTTGCATACTTAGGTTTTTTGGGAAATATAATCAATATTCTTTTGTGATATACCAATCTGAAACAAAAGCAAATGCTTTGTATTTTCCATTTAGGCGTTTACAAAATTTTCCCTCTAATTCTATCCTTGAAATATCTTCTTTATACTTTTCATAATATTCAACAGCGTAACTTTCTATTTCGTCTAACAATCTACCTCTTGCTATTTTTAAATCCGCTCTATTAAGGTCTAATGTATTTATATCTTTCTTAATATCGATATTTTGACTGTCAAGTAAAATTAAGCTCTTACTTGTTTTTGTTCTTTTTATTGTTTCCTTTCCTGCTTTTATTTCAGTTTCCTTTTTTAATTCTATTTGAATAACAGAATCATATTCTAATGGGTTTACAGTAAGTTCCTCATTTCCTCTATTTTGATTACAATTTTTATCGCAAGCCAATAAGTTTTCATAATCAAAAATTAATTTTTGATGATCATCTTTTTCTTTGGATTTTAAGTGTTCGACTGTTACTGTTCGAACTAATATTTCAGCTTTTTCATTTCTAACCTCCTCAAAGTTCAATGAACAACCACAATAACAGCACAAAAATCCTTGCTCTTCCAATAATGTGGTGCGCAAACTATTCCATGATTTTGAATCCTTATGTAATTTTTTCCAAATTTCTTGAATGTTTGAAGTTCCAAATTCTACTCCTTCCAACCATCTTTTAATATCACCATTTTGGGTATGTCTGATAATCCAATCATTAAAATCTTTTAAAGTTGGATTCTGAGAGTCTTTTTTAATGTGCTTCATTTGCTTTACGTTTTTGACGAATTTTAAATTCAGCCTTTAACACATCTGCCATGATTGGTTTTTGGGCAAAAAAAGCCAATTTTGATTCGGCTAAATCCAATTCGTTATCCTCTATATGTTCAAGTATTTCATTTAATAAGTGTTGTACTTTTGGACTGCGAATATAGCTGTTCATTCTATCCAGAATCAGATTGCTGTCTAATCCATACAAGTCTTCTTCTATTTCTGTTGCTTTTTGATCACTAATTACATACACTTTTACATTTTCCAAACTACTTAAAACCAATTGGCTGTGAGTAGTTACAACAAATCGCAACTTAGGAAAACTATCAACTAAAACAGCCAAAATTTTGGCTTGCCAATCAGGATGCAAATAAGTATCAATTTCATCAATCAATACAATGGCAGGAATGTCTGTAATTTCTAAAGCGGCATAGCGTTCATAATCAGGCTCTTCTTCGCAATAATCTTTGAAACGATACAAAGTCGACAAAATGTCACCAAGCCAATAAAACAAATTATTATAACCTTGACTTAACATATCCAAATAGATACCGTTAGGATTATTAATTTTTTTTATGACTATTCTTGTTTTATTGGTTTCATTTTTACAAACCCGCAAAAATTCTACTTCAGAATCTTCCCTGCCTTCTTCCAAAGTAATTTTTGAAATAATTTTAAAAAGATGTTTGATGGCTTTAGACCATTTTGTTTCTTTTGGGGCTTGTTCACCTTCTCCAACAGGTTCTAATAACTTTTCTTTGTGGCGAAAATCATACAATTCGATCCAGTTTTTTAAATCATCTAGTCTATCTGTTCCTGAATCCTTGATCAGATTTAGCAGTTGATGTGCATCAGGGAAAAGACTTTTATTAAAATAGTGAGGAGGATTGTAACCACTACCTTGCGGCAAACCTATCAATAGATTTATCAAATGATTTTGTAAGCCTTTTTTGGTATTTCGTTCTACGAAAGTATTAAAATCACCAATATTATTTACATCGGCAAACTTATTTATTCCATCTTTTTCTTTTTCCCAAATGATTTCATTTTTGTTTTTTTGATCATCAACCGTATAATCTAAAATGATACTACCTTTAGACGCATAAATAGGTTCACAATCTTTGGTATCTATCATGGTAAGCCATTTTGTCAAGTATTCATTTGTTAAACTATATTTATTGAAGTCTTCACCTTCAGGCTGAAAAATACTGACACCTGTAATTCCAAGCGCAATGGCGCGTAAAATTGTAGATTTTCCACTGCCATTTTCTCCAATTAAAATGGTAACTCTTTTAGACAAATCCAATTCAATATGATCAAAATGCCCAATATGATTACATTGAACCCGATTTAAACGTAATTCTTTTACTTTTTTACGTTCTTCTTCTTGTCTTTTTTGTTCTTCTTCCTGTCTTCTTTGTTCTTCTTCTTGTCTTCTTTGCGACTCCTTTTCTTTATATCTATAAAATATTTCTCTAGCTCGTTTAAGACGATTGTAATAATTTATTTCAAAACTTTTTTGATCTATTTTTTTTAAAACAGCAACGTCTTGAATACTGCCCGCAGAAATTTCTAATAAACCCGAAATAATAGGCATATCTTCAGAAATAAATTCATTCAGATTTTCACGCCAATCCTTGCCTTCATATCTGCGCAACCATTGGTTTTCTTGTTTGCCAACTCTACCATATTGAGTAAATTTGCCTCCTGAAGTTCTGGCTATCATATTAAATACCTTCGCATAATCGTTAGAATCCCTAGCATTCAAATAGAGAAATAATTCCCCATCCAAACTAATGGTTATAGAAATGCGAAAGGCTTTGCTTATCTTATCTGATCCTTCCCAAAAAGAAAAATAAAGATTTTTTTCTGAACCAGCAAACCAATAGCCTTTTTCTAGTTTTGCGTCTTTGTTTTGTAATGTAAAACATAAATCGGGCATTTTTGCCTTTTTTTCCCACAGGTACAAAAAAACTTCTTCATGTAGCTTAACAATATTCGGCATTTTTATAGGATTTAAAATTTTGTTTCAAATATAGATTCTATTTTCTTATTTTCAAAAAAACAATAAAAAAACCTAAGCATTTGCATACTTAGGTTTTTTTGTTTAAAACATTTTTCTTCCTTAGAGTTTGAATTTCAAACCCAGTCCTAAGCTCAGCCAATGCGGTTTAGCTTCAACCATATCCGATTGATACAAAGAATTTAAGGCTTTGCGATAATTCATTTCTGCCCCAATATCCAATCTGTCAAAAAGCGGATAGGAAATAGTTAAACCCATATTTGCACTCAAATTTAGTCGGTTGTTCGCCCCTAAATTGTATTGCACAAAAGATAAATCACTTTTTAAAGTATTTGCAAGCAAAATATCGGCACTCAAACCTCCAGAAATACCATAATTCAAACCTTTTCTATCAGATTGCACAACAATTTTGATAGGAATAGAAAGCCATTCGGTATTGCTATGAACCATATTTTTGAAGTTTATGCCAAAACCTGCAAACTGTGAATCTTTTGGTGGCAACTGATTGACAATGTGATCAATAACAAAACTAGAAGCAGTATAATGCACTCCTGTTTGTAAAGAAAAATTTGATGTTAATTTTTTGCCAAAATCAATTCCAAAAGAGTAAGAACTCAAATTACGCACACTATCAAGCAATGAATTGTGAAACTTGTTGGTATCACCAAGCCTATCTCCTGCCAAAAATGGGCTAGGAATCAGGTAAGCATTTGCCGAAGTAAGCGCGAAATTAGGGTTGTATTGATTTGCAAAACCTGAAATTCCTACAAAATAGGCGTATTCGGTTTTTTCGTTTTCAGATTGAAATGCCACAGGCAAAACCAAAGTCAAAATTGGCGTTTTGGAGTTGTAATCAATAGCAAGCGTCTGAAAATCAGACAAATCAACTAATTTTAAATTTTCAATAATTGTTGGTTGAACGATCTTGTTTTCTTGGGCATTCAAATCCTTAACCTGATTTTTTGTGCTTGGAACGTTCTTTTCAACCTTTACAATGTTTATACTTTTAGAGGAAGTAAAGTTATTGTCAAATGTAGTAGTAGTAGTTTTTTCGTTTTTATTGCTTAAAATTTCTGCGTTTTCCACAGAATTTTTAGCAATATTTTTCTGTTCAGAATTCTTTGTTAAGTTTTCTGGAACATTTGTAGAGTCAGTTTTTTTCCCAACTTGCTTTTCTGCGGTTGGTAATTTTTTGGAATTAAACACATACACTCCGCCCAACATCAAACAGACGCAGGCAGCAGCAACAGCAATTTTTTTCCAAATGGTAGCGGACAGCCAATGATTAGCTGGTAACAAAGCTTTTTCGATGTTTTGCCAAACTTTTTTGGAAGGACTTAATTCAGCTTTACCAAAAACTTTTTGCAAAGAATTTTCAAAAGAAGAATCCAAGTTTTTAGCAATTCCTTTCCAAGTATTTTTGGAAGGTTCGAGTTCAGCATTAGCAAACACTTTTTGCAAAGAATTTTCTAATGAATTATCTAATTGATCGGATATCCCTTTCCAAAGATGATCGGAAGGGAGCAGTTCGGCATTCTCGAAAGTATTTTTCAAGAGTTTTTCGAATGGCGGTGCGTCTAAATTTTTAGCAATATTTTGCCATACGAGATCAGAAGGTTGCAAGAGCGCATCTTGAAATGCAGTTTGGAAAGCGTTTTCTACTTTGTTACCGAGCCTGTGGTCAATGTCCTGCCACACCTTACTAGAAGGTTCAATGGCGGCATTATCGAATATTCTCGATAATTCGTCTTCGAAGTGGTTTTGATCATGGACTAAATTTTTCATATACAGGATTCTCGTCTTGAATAAGCATTTTCTGCAAAATCACTTTGGCACGAGCATACTGCGACTTAGAAGTTCCTTCATTGATTCCGAGCATATCCGCAATTTCTTTATGCTTATAGCCTTCGATGGCGTACAAGTTAAAGATCATTTGGTAGCGTGGAGCCAATTTTTGAATCATTGCCAGCAGTTCCTGAAAATTGTAATTTGATAAGACTACCGCATCGTCAGATGGTTCGTTTAACATTTCTGTTACATCTTCGGTTGGGGCTTTATCCAATTTTCTTCGGTTGTGCTTCAAGGCAGTATTGATGACAATTCGCTTTATCCAAAATTCTAGCGGACAGTCTTTCTGAAAGTCCTGCAAATGATTGAACACTTTGATGAACGATTCTTGTAGCATATCCTCTGCTTCAAAAGTTGTTTTTGAATAACGCAGACAAACGACATACATTTTTTTTGAATATTGCTCATAAAGTTGTCTTTGCGCTTTGCTGTTTCCGCTAATACACTCTGAAATCAGCCATTCCTCGTTGCCTTGAAAATGGTTTTGCATTGAAACATTATTGTTTAGTGAATGACCCTATTCGAACCTGAATGGTTGCAAGGGTTTGAAATCATTTAGAGAGAATCTGTAAGATTACCAACACAAATGTAGAAAAAATACTCAAAAAAAAGAAATTTTATAGATATTTCTTTTTTTATTTGTAAAAATCAAAGATTGTGCCTAAATTAATAGCTTGTAAAAACTAATTATTTGAATAGTAGGTTTTTCTTATAAAAATCGCGGGTTTTCAGTAATAAAGTATTTGTTTATGATTAGTTTGTAACGTTTTTTTTATAATTATCGTAAACATAGTTAATGTAAGGTTTTGATTTATTTTGATTTTTCAATAAAATAATTACAGGCAATGACTTCACACAAAATTCATTTACAGGAATCCCTGAAAAACAGGGTGGAGAGATGGCGAGAAAAAGGCGAAAAAGTGGTGTTTACCAATGGCTGTTTTGATATTTTGCATTTGGGACACATCGATTATTTGGAAAAAGCAAAAGCTTTAGGCAACAAATTGATAGTTGCACTTAATTCGGATCGTTCTGTACGAAAACTTAAAGGAGATGGTCGTCCAATAAACAAAGAACATTCCAGAGCTAGAATGTTGGCAGCTTTGGCTTTTGTGGATGGTGTGGTCATTTTTGACGAACAAACTCCTCTCGAAATTATTATGTTGCTCAAACCTGACATTTTGGTTAAAGGAAGTGATTATGAGATCAAAAATATTGTCGGCGCAGATTTTGTGTTGAGCAACGGCGGGCAGGTGAAAACCATAGATTTGGTACAAGGTTATTCAACTACCAAAATCATAGAAAAAATAGCCGTTAAACTATAAATTTAATAAAAAAACAACTTTTATAAGGCGATCAAAAGCCTTGTAAAAGTTTGATAATAAATCCTTTGTTGTATGACTTATCGTTATGTTCCTAAATCAGAAGTTCAAGTTTGGACAAAAACATCCCAAAATTATGGCTACTCAATAAATAAAAACACAAAAAAAAAAGAATATATTTGTCATTATAGTTATTATTACGATTGGGTAAAACAAACAGAAAATATATTGGCAGAATGCAAATACAACGAAGATCATTTGATTCAACTAACCAACAAAACAATTATAGTAAGCCAAAAAAATCGGTTTTCGAAAGTCTATGCTTTGAATCGTATCAAAGAAATAAGGATAAGTTTTAAGCGTTTGATGTTGCCTATAATTTTGGGCGGAATTTTTGCGCCTTTTACAATATTAGCTTTTATGGCAAATTTGTTGGAACTTTGGATTGGAATTGCGTTGTTTGTAGTAAATATTACTTTGTTTTATCACGGTTGGAAAGGTAGTTATCAAATTTGTATTCAGTTGGCAACCGTAGAACAAAACTTTTTTGCCGATTCTGTAAGTACGCCTATGCTTAAATTGATCGAAAAAACCAACAAATTGATTCAACAACGATTGCCAAAAAATTAAAATTTATGAAATTTAATCAGAAAATATTGATTGTAGATGACAGACCAGAAAACTTGTTTGCGCTACAACAAATTTTATCCGAAATTGAGCATTTGCAAATCATCAAAGCCCTTAACGGGAATGACGCACTCAAAGCAACGCTTAATCATGAGTTTTCTTTGGCAATTCTTGACGTGCAAATGCCACACATGGACGGCTACGAATTGGCTGATTTTATTAGAAGTGATCAAAGAAATCGTTATTTGCCGATCATTTTTTTGTCTGCGGTTATGCTTGACGAGGTTTCGGTTTATAAAGGTTATCAAGCAGGAGGAGTAGATTTTATTAGCAAACCTTTTAGCCCACAAATTTTATTAGGAAAAGTAAATAATTTTTTGGAAATAGATCGCCAAAAACAAGCCATAAAAGAACAAAATAAAGAATTAAATGAGATGTTGAAAAAAGTCAATTTCCTGAATCAAGAGCTAGAAGCACAAAAACAAGCACTTGATCAAACGGCAATTGTCCTGATTTTGAACATGGAAAACAGAATCACTTATCTCAACGACAATTTTTGCAAACTTTTAGGAACAAATAGAGAGGACTTATTAGGAAAATCCTCAAAAGTAATTAGACCTAAATATTTGTCTGAAAACGGATTTTATTTTGCGCGCGCCACCTTACTAAACGGAAAAATTTGGAGAGGCGAAGTTCACGGAGAATCTGCGTCAGGAAAAGAATATTGGATAGATTTATCCATTGTTCCTTTTGCAGACGATTTTGGAAAATACCAATTTTTGGGAATTGGCTTCGAAATTACGCACAGAAAATTAGCACAAAGACAACTCATAGAAAAAAATGAAGAAGTTTTAGTTGCCAAACACGAACTCGATATTTTGAACGAAAAACTTAAAATTATCAACACCAATTTGGAGGAAAAAGTCCAAGAACAGACTCAAACTTTGCGTCAAATCAATGCCGAACTTTACGAAACTAACCAAGAACTCGATCTGTTTATTTACAGAACTTCTCACGATTTGAGAGGTCCCGTTGCCAACGTTTTGGGCTTAACCCAAGTTGCTCGCTTCGAAACCAAAGAAGAAGTTACTTTGTCTTATCTTTCAAAATTGGAAAATACTGCCAACGGCATGAACAAATTGTTGAACAAACTCTCGATGGTAAACATCATCAATCAATCTGACGCACAAATAGATTTAATTGATTTTGAGGCAATTATAGAAAAATGCTTGCGACAACAACAACATTATTTAGAAAAAAATCCGATCAATTTGGCAACAGAAATTGAGGAAGGAATCAGATTTTATTCCGAAATTTCAATGATCGAATTGATTTTGATCAATCTTTTGGAAAATGCAATTCTTTTTCATTCGCCGACCAATCAAAAAGAACCTTTTATCGAACTAAAAATTTATGTAGAAGATAAATACTTGATTATCAAAATATTAGACAACGGAATTGGTATTAATCAAGAAGTTGCTCACAAAATTTATGATATGTTTTTTAGAGGATCGGAAGTATCTACAGGCAATGGTTTGGGTTTATATTTGGTCAAAAAAGCAGTCAATCGTTTAAAAGGAAGTATTGAAATGGAAAGTAAAGAATGGTTTTATACCAGTTTTACGGTCAGTATTCCTATTGTTGGCGCTTCTTAAATTTGTTAAATTAATAAAAAAATGATTCATATAGAGTCTTTCAAAAAATTTGCTTTTGAGAAATTAAATTACTCAAAAATCATTGTTTTGGTGGATCAAAACACAGCTGAACATTGTTATCCGCTACTAAAACCGCTTTTGCCCGCACACGAACTGATAGAAATTGAAAGCGGAGAAAAAAATAAAAACTTGCGCACCTGCGAAAAAATTTGGCAAAAACTCACTGATTTTCAGACAGACAGAAATGCGTTGATGATCAATTTGGGCGGCGGCGTAATTGGCGATATGGGCGGTTTTTGCGCCGCAACTTTCAAAAGAGGAATCGATTTTATTCAAATTCCAACGACTTTGCTCTCGCAAGTAGATGCCAGCGTGGGTGGAAAATTAGGCATTGATTTTCAGGGTTTTAAGAATCATATTGGCGTTTTTCAACTACCTAAAAACGTAATTATCGACACCGTTTTTTTGCAAACTTTGCCTGCCAATGAGTTGCGATCTGGTTTTGCAGAAGTGATCAAACATTGTTTGATTACAGACAAAAAAGAATGGAAAAAAATCAGCAAAAAAGAGTTAAAAGACCTAAATTTACAAAAAATAGTGACTCATTCAGTCGGAATTAAAGAAAAAGTAGTTACAGAAGACCCCACAGAAAAAGGTTTGCGAAAAATTTTGAATTTTGGGCATACTGTCGGACACGCAGTTGAAGGTTTTTATTTGGAAACGCCCCAAAAACTGTTGCACGGAGAAGCAATAGCGGTGGGAATGATCGCAGAATCTTGGATTTCCTTAAAAAAAGGATTAATTTCTAAGAAAAAATTGGCAGAAATAGAAAATTATATCTTTCAAATTTTCCCAAAAATAGATTTTTCTGCGCAAGACATTCCAAACATTACGCCTTTGGCTTTGCAAGATAAAAAAAATTCGGGCAAAAAAATTAAAGCAAGTTTACTAACAGATATTGGCGTTTGTGACTACGATATTGAAATTTCTGAACAAGAAATTGCCGAAAGTTTGCTGTATTATTTGGCTCAATAAAACCAAACCTTTATAAGACTTTAAGCCTTATAAAGGTTTGATTACTAAAGTTTTTTGCCTAACAAAATTTCTTGTTGCAAACGCTTAATGTCGTATTTGATCAAATCAATTTCTGCGGCAACCACGTCTAGCATTGCTGTTCGAGCCACCAAATCATCAATTTCATAATCTCCTCCGTCACTCATGAGCAATTTACGTTTTCTTTCATAATCCTTATCTTGTGGATCAAAAAATCCCAAAATAGCCCAACGATTCAATACTTCTTGCCTGCCTGTAGTTTTTTTATCTTTGATGGTAAAATCTTTGATAATAAAATTCCAAATATTTGGTGCATAAAGTCTTGACTCTTTAGGGTTTTCCAAAAAATCTCTCAAATGGTTTCGGGCGTGCATCAATTTGATTTTTTTCTTGACAGAAACCGCCCTAAGCCCCAAATATCCACTCACCACCGCACCAGAAATGGCGGTATATTGTTGTTCGGTATTAGAATCGTCAGGGCGATCTAAGGCAATGGCGCTGGTCGCAATGGCACTTATAGAACCTGCAAGGATAGATGCAACGGTAAAACGGTTTATTCGGGCATCAATCCATTCGTCTAAATGACTTTCAACTTCCGAGATACGGGATTTTTCACAGTCTATTTCAGCCAAAATACTCGTAACGTCAGAAGATGCCACGCCAATTCTTTGTTCAAGTTCATATTTGGCAGCAAATAATTCAGGATCATTACTTTTAGTAGTTTTGGCTTCAAGGCGTGCATATTGACAAAGTAAACCATAGACTCCTATGTCTTTTGCAATATTGGTAGCTCTGCGCGAAAAACGGTTGCGAATTACTTCGCCACAGCCCGAAGTGTCGTATTTAAAATTACGAGCTGAAGCCGCCACCAAAGAGTCGTAGTAATAAGCAGATTCTGAGGCTAAACAAGTGCTGGTAGAAGCCGTAATTTGTAAAGGTTTACGAGAAATCATAAGTCCACCGCTACAAGATGCAAGCCCCAAACAGACTAAAACAAAAAAAAGAGATTTTGTGATATTTGTGTTCATAGGAAACAAGGATTAAGAATAAAAAAAATAAATGTTCGAATAAAAATACTGGTTTGTAAAATAGGAAACAAACAAAACAATAAATTTAACTTAAAATTTGATGCCAATCAACAATACATCATCTGTTTGTTTATTTTGTCCTTTCCAAGCCAAAAAATTCTCTTTAATGAGTTCTTCTTGTTCTTTTAAACTATACAAATGAAAAGTTTGCAAAAGTTCTTTGAGCTTTCGCGAACCAAATTTTTTGTGATCTTTACTATCAAATTGATCAGTGATTCCGTCTGAAAACATGAATAACAAATCTTCTTTTTCGATGGGAATGACGTGTTTTGTAAAGTTTTTGTTTTCGTAATATCCGCTTCCAATCGGGAATTTATCGCCTTTGAACTCAATAATTTCTTGGTTTCTGAGCAAAATCAACGGTCTTTGAGCAGACGCAAAATGAATTTGGTTTTGTTCGATCAAAATTAGGGCAATATCCATGCCGTCGTGCAACAAAGAACTTCTGTTTTCTTGGCGCAACTGTTTGCGAATTCTCAAATCGAGTTCGTTTAAAATTTCATTTACTTCCGTGATTTCACTTTCGTTCACAATTTGAGACAAAATATTTGATCCCAACATTGCCATCATTGCTCCCGAAACGCCATGCCCTGTGCAGTCTGCAACTGCCAAAAATATGCTTTCAAATTTGGGAAGCGTTTCTAATTCAGTGTGTTTATATTTGGGTTCTAACCAATAAAAATCGCCTGAAACAATATCACGAGGTTGGTAAAAAATAAAACTTTCGGGCAAATGTTTTTTGAAAACTGCCTGTGAAGGCAACATGGCAATCTGAATGCGCAAGGCGTAATTGATGCTGTCAATGACTTGTTTTTGCCTTTGTTCAATTTCGGCATTTTTATCTTCCAAATTGTCTCTTTGCGCAATAATTTCTTCTCTTTGTTGGTTCATTTCCTCGTTCAATTCCATCAATTTTAGGCTTTGTTCGGTAATGGAAATGTTTTGTGAGGCAATTTTTGCTTTGGCAGCCAAAAGTTTTCGATCTGCCAAATGGACTACTAAGGCAAAAAGAATGCAATAAGAAAATAGATAAAAAGAAGAAAGCGCAACCATTTCGTTGGAAATGTCCAAAATAATTTCAACGTTTCGATAGACAATCATCAATCCTAAGCCTGCCAAAAATGATAAAAATCCGTAAAAAAACTTTTTTACTCCACGCGATCCCATAATGTTCATCAAACTCATGATCGGCAAGGTCAAAGAGGCAGGACTTGTAAAATAAAGCATCACAATAAAACCGCCTGACCAAAAACAATCCACAAAAAGCGATGCGTTTTCTATTTTTCTTTCACTATTAAAATACCAATACACAAACAAAGAAAGTTGTGGTTGGATCAAAGGCAAAATCACATAAAAAGTCGTAAAATTATCCCAAGTGTCGAGTTGCCAATGTGCCAAAGCCACCATAGAAGCCGCCATCAAATAGGCAATCACTCGCAAAGGATAATAAAATTTTCCCGCACCTGATAATTTTTTATTTTTTAAAAACATTTTTGCAGAAGTTTATAATTTTCAATAATTAAAAAAAATTATTGATTTGTGCCTATTTTTCATAGCTGACATGAAAATTTTTATTCTTGAAACCAACTTGCATATTTGATGTAATTTCCCGAAATTCTGGTCAAAATTGCCTTCAAATTATCATCAAGAGGTTTTATTTTTTTGGCTGGTATTCCTGCATACAAATAACCTGATTCTAAAATGCTTTTTTCTAAAACAATCGAACCCGCCGCCACAAAAACATTGCTTTGAATGTGTGCATGATCCATTACTATTGCACCCATGCCAATCAAAACATTGTCTTCAATCGTACAACCATGAACAATGGCGTTATGCCCAATCGACACCTGACTGCCAATCACAGTTGGGGCGGTTTGGTAGGTGCAATGAATGACCGCATTGTCTTGTATGTTGGTTTGTTTGCCAATTTTGATCGAATTTACATCACCGCGCACCACCGCATTGAACCACACGCTACAATCTTCGCCCATTTCTACCTCACCGATAATGGTTGCAGTTTCTGCCAAATAACAATTATTCCCGATTACAGGAGTCATTCCTCTTACAGATTTGATCAATGCCATAAAATTCTTATTTTAAAATTTAATTTAGCAAATATCTAAATAAAAAGCAATTTCTATCCTAAATTTATAAAATTATTAGTAGTAAATATTTTTTAAATCACTCATAAAAATTTAAGTTCCTGATCAAAATTAATTTGAACTTATATTTTCAGAATTTGTGAACAAAAAAGCCTATCAATTATATAACTAAACTATAAATATTACGTTTAAAAATAAAAAAATTTACACTAAATCTATTTTGGATTATGAAAAAATTTGCTTCAGCAATCTTTTTGATGCTCTTTTCTACGATTTTGAATGTGTCCGCAAAATCGCATGAACAACAGGAACAAGTGGTTTCAATTCCTTTGCAAGAATCGTGGACTTATGCTATGGTTTTGCAAGGCGTTACCTACAAAATTTATTTTGCGCAAACCAGCGGTACACTTGCTATCCAGTTTTATTCCTCTACAAGCAACGCTTGGACAAAAGGTCAGATCATTAGTTCTGATACAGAAACTCAATATTACAAAGTAAAAGATGCAAAAGGTACTACTTACCAATTGTATGTGCAAGATAATGGCGCAACTTTAATGTGTTATGATTTAAGTGGAAATTCTTGGAAATATTGGCAAGAACAAAAATAATTCTTTAATTTCAACTTTTATAAGCCTCAAAACCTTATAAAAGTTGAAAATTTAATTTAGATTTGTAATAAAAAATGTTTATTAAATCCTTTTTATTTGCACGTTGGCAACAAAGTATTCGCATTGTCAAACAGGCGGGTCTGATTCGTGCCTTGATTTTACTTCTTTTCTTATTTTTGGGTCTAAATAGTGCTTATCAAAGTTTTGATTTGCAAGTTTCTAAAACCATTTTTACGCTTTCTGCTGTTATTTTTGCTTTGTTGGGCATTCATTTGGCTCGCCCTGATGCCAATTTTTTTAAGATTTTGCAAGTTTATGCTCCAAAAATCTATTTTATCGAATATTTTTTGCTAATTATTCCTTTTTTTAAGGTCTTTTTTTCTGAAAATGCTCATTTTTCATGGATTTTGGCTTTAATTTTACCCATTGTTTTTCTTGAACCCAATGCCAAAAGCAAAGATTCTGCAATGTTTCAATTTGCTTTTTTGCCTAAAAATTCTTTTGAGTGGTCTTCGGGTTTGAGGCGGTTTTTGTTGCCCATATTTTTTACTTATTTGGGAGGCTTAACACTTGCTTTTCAGGTAGTTACAGTTCCTGTGGCTTTAATTCTTTTGACTGCTTATTTCCAAAATTTTTATTTACAATCCGAGTCTTTGCAAATGCTACAAATTTTTGCCGACTCTCCAGAAAAACTTTTGCGAAACAAAGTAATGCAACAAATTGGCTTTTTTGTATTAATGTCTTTGCCTTTGGGTTTTGTTTTTTTGTATTTTCATGCGCAATATTGGCATTTGTTGCTTATTTTTATGATTTTGCTTTTGTTGGTTCAAACGGCAAGTGTGTTGGGAAAATATGCTTTTTTTACGCCCAACGAAGAACTAAAATCTGTTGCTGTTTTCAATTATTTGCTTTTGGTTTGTTTGTTTGTGCCTTTTTTTGCTCCTATGCCAATCATTATGATTTTTTATTTTTACAGAAAAGCCAAAAGAAATTTGAAAACCTATTTGTAGAATTTTTTTTTGT
>RDXG01000177.1 GCA_004292785.1 Bacteroidota bacterium | reverse complement strand
TTGTATTTTTGCATGGCATTTCTGATCACTGAACGCAAATGATCGGTCAAGAATTTGACATAATTTTCAACATCAAACCATTTGCTGTTTTCGCCTGTAAAATTGACTCGGTACGAAAGTTTGATATTTACTTTGCAAAAATCTTTAGTTTCTGCTTCCACCAAATCCGAAATTTTGTTATGTAAAGTCCTCAAATACACTGTTTTAACCGTTTTGGTGTCGGTTTTTGGCGTTCCTGTCGAAAGCTCGATTCCTTGCAAATTTTCTTCGTATTCCAGCAAATAAGATTGCGGTCCGACAATTACTTTTCGATCTCCTGTTTTTGAAGTAACCAAAACCGCATAACCTGTCCAAACATCGACCATCACCGATCCTTCGTATTTGGAATCCAAAGTAATCGTTCTTGGGGCAGTATGCGACTGACTTCTGCTAAAATTATCGCCTACAATCGCTGATTTTGTTTCTTCTTTTTTAGAAACAGAACGCTGTTGTACTTGTTCATTTTTTTCGATCACAAAGTCCTGTTTTTTGTCTTTTTCTGCCAACTCTTGTAGTTTTTGGTTGTATTCCAAAGCCTCTCTGTTGTTTGGAAACCACAATTCTACTTGTTTTGACGACAAAATTCTTTTCACAATTACGGCTTCTCTTGGATCAGGCAAAAACATACAAGGGCCCTTTTGCAAACTCACTTTTCCTGTTTTGCGGTTCAAAAAATAACGTCCTTCGCCTGCGGGAATCGCAACTGCATGGTAAACATCTCGTTCTCCGTAGCGAATTAAAGCGTGTTCAGGTCTTGGAAAATAAATCATTTCTTTGCCTGAAATAAACAATTCTTCGCCAATTTCGTATTTTTTGCTTTCTTCTTCGTAAGGCGCAATTACTTTTACATAAATTCCGCTAATTTCGTTGAGTTCGATGGCTTTAAATTTGGTTTGTCCATCTTTTACGATCAAGGCTTCCGTTGGTTCAGGAAAAACTACGGCTGTGCCTTTGATAAAGCGTTTATTTCCGTTTTCGTCAAGCAAAATGCAATATTCGAGTCTTTCCAAAGTAACGGCTTCGCGCACATAATTTCCGTGATCGTCTCTAACCACTTCAATGCCTGTTGGTGGAATGTAATAAGAAACGTCAGTTCCTTTAATGACAATCAGTTGCCCCAAAGTCAATTCTGGAACAGGCATAGTTTGCACCACAGGAGCAGGAACTATTGGCGTTACAGGTGCAACAACGCTTTCTGCTGTTGGTATAACAGGCTGAATAACAGGCTGTTCCACAATGACTTCGGCAATATTCGCCGCATTTTTTTGTGGTTTGATAACTGCTTTGTTCCAATTTTTTTGGGCTTGTTCGTCATCATAAACCCTAACCAACAAATATTGATTGGAACGCAAACGATGCCCTTGCGTAATTCTCGCCATTTGACCTGGCCACAATGCAAAGAAAACGGGACCTGGAATATTTACTTTTCGTCCAATTTCGAGAGTCGGTTGCGAATTTGCCGTTCCTAATTTTGGCTGATTGCCATCATGTGATGGGTTTTTGAGTTCCACATACCAACCTTCGGGGGCGGTAGTAAAAGTTTGGATCGAATCTTCTAGGCTACAAATTTTGAAACGCTTGATGGTTTTGTCAAATGTAACAGGCTTGTCGGTGTTTGCCATACTGGTTTTGTACGGTCCAACATAAGCCACAATATGACCTTTGGTTTGGTCAGAAATAAAAGCATATTCGTTTGGCGCAAGTACCAAATCTCGTTCACGACTGTTTTCCATAATAGTTGCCATTGTGTTTTTTTGGATTAAAGATGTATTTTTTAAAGGTTTTTAAAAATCCTTTCGAGTAATTATACGCAAAAAAAACATAGTTGTTGTAAAAAATACACTAAGTGCAAAATTATTTTTTATATTCAACTTTTTTTTTACATAAAAAAATGATAATCAATATTTTATAAGAAATAATTAATAAAAATAAAACAATAAAAAAAAATTTATAGACAAATGATTAAAAAGAGAATGGTCAAATATTGTACCTAAATTTTTATTGAATTTGAGAAATTAATTTCGAATAAAAAAGAATTATTTTTGTTTGGTCGTATAAAAAAAACATTTTAGAAGACTTATTAAAATTTATAAAAAACTTCAATTAATTTTGTTTTTCTAATAACCATGAATTTTATGTTAAAAATTTTACTTATTTTCTTTAATTTATTTGCTTTTTGTGGGTTTGCACAAGAAAAAAATATTATTTTGGTAGTTGATGCAGGACATGGCGGTTATGATCCTGGCACAGAACGAAGTCATAAAAAATTTAAACACGAAAAAGATATTGTATTGGCTATCAGTCTGAAAATCAATAAGATACTAGAAAACCAATACGACAAATTAGAGATTATTTACACTCGCCAAAAAGACGTTTTTGTAAGTTTGGAAGACCGCGTTTTTATTGCCAACGACAAACCTGCCGATTTTTTTGTGAGTTTGCATTGCAATTCAAATCCAAATTCGAGCATTAGTGGCGTACAAATACATATTCATCACGAAAGTTTTAGCAAAAGCGAATTGCTTGCCAAAACCATCGAAAAGGAATTGACAGAAAAAGCCAAACGAATCAGCAGAGGAATTTTGAATTACAAAGATAGAGATCAACATTTGTTTGTGTTGCAAAATACAAAAATGTCGAGTGTGTTGGTAGAAATGGGCTTTTTGAGCAATTCGGAAGAAGAAAAATACTTAAATTCGGAAGCGGGACAGCAAGAAATAGCCGAAGCCATTGCCAGCGGAATGGTAAAATACGCAGAAAAAATAGGATTAAAAACGAAAGCTAGCAAATCGGGAAAGAAAGTTTTTAAAGTCCAAATTAAGGCTTCGGACAAAAAAATGGCTTTGGATCACAAATTTTTTGAAAAATTAAAAATGGAAGTTGAAGAAAGTTTTTCTTCGAAAGAAGACGATATTTTGCCTTATAAATATTCCGTAGGCAACTCGTAGGCAACTATTCGACTTTGGATTCGGCAAAAATTTTGGCAAAAAAAGTACAGAAATTGGGTTTTAAAGATGCTTTTATTGTTTCTCCAAAGGAATAGAAGTGATTACGATCTTGGTCATAATAAGTAGTGAAAGTAAATTAGTTTACATTATTTCACTGCTATAACTCATTGATAATCAGAATTATCCGACACTTTTGAGGTGTCTGATAATTGTGCATAATTACTTATATTCAAAACTCTGCCTTCAAAAATACCAAGCCAAATTGGCGAGTGGAAGAATTTAAAATGGCTTTATTTGAATGGAAATCTAATTTCTGAAGCCAAACAAGAGAAAATTAGGAAACTCTTGCCAAATTGTGAAATTACTTTTTAAACAATATTTTTATGAAAAAACTAATTTTAGTTGTGGCGTGTATCCTTTCATTGGTGACCAGCTATGCACAACAATTTATGGTAGAAACCCCAAAGGGCAAATTTTATTTTGCTGATGAAAAAGGCAATAAAATAGCCAAATTAGGCGAATGGGACAAAGCCGAGCCGTTTTCCTACTGTGTAGGAGATTTTGCGGAAGTACAAAAAGACAACAAGAATTATTTGTTGGATACTTTGGGTAATTTTTATCAAGTTGCATATAAATTAGAAGATTTGGGTCCAAAAATTAAGGCTTTGGTTTTGAAAAATAAACAATTAAACTCTTTTCCAAAGGAAATACTTACACATAACCAATTGGAAATCTTGATTTTGAATGGTTATTACGATTTTGGTCATAGCAAGTTCAAAACTCTGCCTTCAGAAATAAGGAAACTATCAAATCTTAAATATTTGGAGTTACTCTATGGTGAGCTTGATAGTTTACCAAGCCAAATTGGGAAGTTGAAGAATTTACAAAGCCTTGATTTTGATTTGAACAAATTAAGTTTTCTTCCTTCGCAAATCGGGGAATTGAAGAATTTACAAAGACTTGATTTGAATAAAAACCAATTAACGTTTCTTCCTTCGCAAATCAGGGAATTGAAGAATTTAAAAGAACTTTGGTTAAATGGGAATCCACTTTCGGTAGCAGAGATCGAAAAGGCTTTGCTTCTTTTGCCCCAATTAGAAACATTGTATTTGGGCGATCTGGGGCTTAGTTCCTTGCCTAATGCCGTTTTAGAGCTTAAAAAACTTAAAATATTAGTATTCAACAATTATTTTATGGCAAGAAATCCTAACAATTTTTCCGCAGAAGAACAAAAACGAATCCGCAAACTTTTGCCAAATTGTGAAGTTCAGTTTTAGTTAAACAAACAAGGCAAGTTTCCAAAATTTGCCTTGTTTATTTACAAAAAACTTATTTCTTAGCATAATATTTATACTGGTACGTAATTTCTTCGCTTTTGCCTGCGGATTTGCTTGCAAAGCGTCGCCCAAAAAATTGCGAGTTACAGAAAGCAACAAATCGCTATCTTTGTAAGATTTGATCGTTACTTTGCCCTCAATCGTAATCAAATCGTAGAAATTTTTGTCTTTGAGTTTGATATTTTCCTCTTTTGAAATTTCTCTTTCCGTATTTTTTACCGAAATATTTGGAACGCTAGTAAGCAAAATTTTGGTTTTTCCGCCAACAGGTGTGTACGTCATTTTGTCTTGACTCAAAGGATTTCCGTTTTTGGTCATCAAAATAGTGCCTGTTGTCCAAGGAAGTTTTGATTCGTTTTTGAAAGTTACATAATGTTGCACCAAATTTCTGTCAATTTCTGCACCTGTCAAAGCCACTTCGTACAAATGTTCGTAAGCAACATTACTTTGCTGAATATCCAACAATGCACGCCCGCCTTTTTTTATCGAAACCCCCGATAATTGATAGAAAAATAAATCTTCGTTTTGGCTACCTTCTGCTTCTGTAACGGTCAAATTTTCGTTAGAACTTTCCTCATTTTCGTCATTGCTATACGAAATAGCTTGTTGCGCCATATTATTACTCAAATCGGAACGGCGTTGTTGCATGGTATTGTTTTGGTAAAAAGGAGTGTAATTTTGCGAAATTCGGTTGATAAAATCGGTGGCACTATTGGCAAGCAAAGCACTTTCTAAATGGCTATACATAAAATTTGGCAAGCCGACCACAAAACTAAAATTGCTATTTTCCAAATCCTCGACATCATTGATTACGCTGGCTCTCAAAATCATTTTTCCTTGATTTTCGGAAGTCAAATCTAGCCAATAATTCGGAGTCCAAGCAATTCCTTTTTGCAAATACATGGTTTGTAGGTTTTGAGAGGAATTTTTTTTGTTAAATTCGACTTGCAA
>RDXG01000253.1 GCA_004292785.1 Bacteroidota bacterium | reverse complement strand
AATATGAATCCGTTTCAAGAAGCTATGGTACAAACTACAGGTTTTCATGCAGTGATGAGCAGAGAAGTTGCAAAAAAGGAAAATAGGATTGTGGAAAATGAAAATCATGAATTTTTTTATAACCCAATGTGGAGTTTTATGGGGGATTTGAGTAAATTTACAGCAGGAACGTATTATTACTCGCAAAGTATTCCTATTTGTTATTTTTGGAATATGTTTGATCAGGTGCTGATTCGACCTTCTTTAATTCCTTTTTTTGAAGAAAAAAATTTGCAAATTCTCGACTCAGATGGCATAAATTCGTTTTTAGACAAAAATAATTTACCAAATAAAAATAAATTTTCCTATCATTTACCAATTATTTTTTCAATAAATTACTAAAAACATGGAAAAATCAAAAGATTTATGGGGAGAGTTAGAAACTAACCCCCAAATTACAAATCCTTACACCATTCTTAAAGCGCAGGCAAAATATTTGGGAAACAAAACCAAAAATGTTATTGAGGCTTATGTAGAGGCAATGGAAGGAAAAAAAGTGATGCAACGTAAAAAACTGTTACCAGATTCCAAATTAAATTCATTAGGAAAAGCGGAACTTCCAAAATCTTATATTTTTGGTTGTACTTTTTATATTGTAGCACCTTTTCTTAATAATTTTACAAGTTCTTTGTTGTCTGTTTACTATAATCAAGACGGTTTTCCCTGTGCGTTGGAATACAAAAGAGAAGTTTTTGAAATTAGCGATCAAGAGCATTTTGAAAAAGAATTATTGCGCATTTTTAGTTCAGGCGAAACCCAAAAACTCATTCAGATACTTATTGCGCAAAGTTCGTAACAAAAATTATTTGATTTGTGCGAAAAAATTGCATAAAATTTTCAAATTTCAGATGGCAGGTTTAACAGCCTGCCAGCAATAAAAAGCCTTTTTTAAACAAAAACCAAAAATTTGCGTTCCAAAAAAATTTAATTTATGCAAGTAATAGAATTTGTACCAACAGAAGATCGCTTTTGATGCTAAAAAAAGGCTTTTAGACTATTTTAATAGAATTTGTACCAACAGAAGATCGCTTTTGATGCTAAAAAAAGGCTTTTAGACTATTTTTTGTAAAAATTTAGGAAAACATTTTTTTTGTAGATATTTTCGTATTTTTGTCAAAACAAAAAAATTATGGCAAAAAAAATCAAATCTTATTCAGAAGCCCAACTTATTGATATGTTTGCTTTGGTTAGGTTGGTAGGAAAAAATAAACTCCCTTTGTTAGACGAATGGTTAGAAGCCCAAACCACACTTTCTGCCGCAGAAAACGAACTATTTGAGCAAATTTATCAGGAGGCAGTTCAAGATATAGACGGTTGGCAAGAAGAAGACTTAAAAATGAAATTTATTTGTTTTGTATTGCGTCTGGGAAATTTAAGAGATAGCCCAAAATTTAAGACTTATTTTGAAAAAACGATAGAAACTACCATAGATGGTATTTTTTTGAAAACCAAAACTGATTTTATGGTGGCAAAAGGCATTTTGGATATGCCACAAGTTCCGTTTTTTCATTTTCAAGAATGGAAAAAACAGCGCGACCCCAACGGCGACCCTATGGCACAACTTTTAGAGGCTTTTTTGATTGCACAAAACAAAAATAAAAGCGAAAAAGCCGTTTATGGTTGCACCATTACAGGAAAATATTGGGAATTTGTAATTATGGAAGGAAAAAAATACTGCATTTCTAAGTCTTTTGACTGCACACAAAAAGAAGATTTGCTAAAAATTATTGCCGTTTTACGCAAATTTAAAGAAATTTTAGAAACTAAACTTTTGTAAACAAAAAACACACCTTTGAAACTGCGAAATGATGCCTTGAATTTGCAAGCTAATCACAGCTCCTAAAAATCGTTCACTTTTGCCGTTGTTTGTTTGAACACAAACAACAGCAAAAAAAATTTCAAAAATGTCAAGAAATTAATTTGGAAATAAAAGCCGTAAGAGATGCAAAAAATCGTCATTGATTCCTATGATTTGTATCAAAAAAATAGAAAAAAATAGTTAAAATTTGGCAAGAAGATTTTACAAATATCAAAACTGATACTGTGGTAGAAAAAAAATAAAATTTCCTTATTTTTTATATCTTTGTGTAAAAATATACGCTATAAATATGCCCAAAAAAGACATTCCGCAATCAATTTTGGATCAGCTTGCCAAATTGGAGCAAAAATACCAAAGTATGGGGCAGGATATGACCGCTTATCTTGACGGTTTGCTGTATTCCAATTTTTTAACTTATTGGGATTACATTCATTTGGAAACTTTGTTGAGTTTGCAAAACCCAAAAACCGACTTCGCAGACGAAAAAATTTTTATTACTTATCATCAAATTACGGAGTTGTATTTTAACCTCATTTTGCACGAAATTGAGCAAATTACTTCGCAAAAAAATTTGACTGAACAGTGGTTTATTGAACGCCTGAAAAGAATGATTAATTATTTTAAGCAATTAGTCAATTCTTTTGAGATCATGGGCAGTGGCATGGACAAAGAGCAATTTCTCAAATACAGAATGGCGTTGTTGCCCGCAAGTGGTTTTCAGTCGGTTCAGTACCGCATGATCGAAATTTGTTCTACCGATTTGATCAACATTGTGGCAAGAGAAGAATTAACTTCTTTGGTAGAAGAAAGCCGAATTGACGAAATTTACGAAAAATTGTATTGGAAAAAAGGCGCAACCGAATTGGCAACAGGGCAAAAAACACTAACTTTACAACAATTCGAGAAAAAATATTCTGCAAAATTGATCAAATTGGCGTATGAATATCAAGACAAAAATTTATGGCAAATTTTCCAAAAAAACTTCCCTGATTCTACAAAAATTGCCAAATTATTACACGATTATGACGCTTTGGCAAACATCGAATGGGCAAGTTCGCATTTGAAATCCGCCATGAAATATTTGCAAAAAAAAGAAACCATAATTGCAGCTACAGGTGGTACAAATTGGCAAAAATATCTGCCTCCAAAGTATCAACAAAGACGTTTTTTCCCGCTTTTATGGTCAGAAGATGAGATCAATAATTGGGGAAAACAAAAAATTGGTTGGTAAAAATATAAATTCCAAACCTTAAAAATTTGGAATTTATAAAAGTTTAAGAGCAATAATTATCCAACTTTTCAAAGGTTTCGGATAAACCTGATTATCAAGTATTTTTATTTCAAAAATTCCTTAAACCATTTTCCAGAATCTTTAATAATTCGTTTTTGCGTGGGATAATCTACATATACAATTCCAAAACGTTGGCTGTAGCCTTCCATCCACTCAAAATTGTCCATGTATGACCAAGCAAAATAACCACCCACATTTACGCCCTCTTTTTTGGCTTTGAGAACGTTTTTTAGGTATTCTTTGTAATATTTTACTCTTTGCGGATCGTTTACTTCTCCATTTTTGGACTCTTTGTCGTTGCCCGCTGCCCCGTTTTCTGTAACAATAATTTGCTTTACATTTTTGTAAGCGCCATATTGTTTGAGGATTCTATAAATTCCTTCAGGGTAAACTTCCCAGCCAATCGAAGTAATATCTTTTTCATTAATTTTCAACTCTTTTTTCAAATCTACTCCTCTGCTTCCAAATAATTTGTCATTTGGATCGTGAGTAACTACCATTCTCGAATAGTTTTGTACGCCTACAAAATCGAAGTCAAAAGGCAATTTTTCCATGTCGCCTTCTTGAACATATTTGTCAATTCCTTCCAACCATTTTAAGGTTTCTTTTGGATAACCCAACCCCAAAACAGGCTCGATAAACATACGATTCCAATAGGCATCTTGTGCCGCTGCTCCTTGTTTGTCTTCTTTTGTATCTTTTAAAGGGTCGATCACACCACAAGAAAAAGTAGTTCCTACGATAGCTTTTTCAACGTTTTTTCTAACAATTCTGCCTGCCACGCCCATCACCATGCTAATGTGATGCACTGCGGGCAAAAAGTTTTCTAAGCCTTTGCGTTGCGGCGCAAAATGTCCCATCAAATAGCCAAAACCACCAAAAATAACGGGTTCGTTCAAGATCATCCAATTTTTGACTTTTGCTCCATATTCTTTAGTCAAAATTTCGGTATATTCGGCAAACCAATTCAAAATTTCGCGGTTTGTCCAACCTCCTTTGTCTTCGAGGGTTTGTGGCAAATCCCAATGATAAATGGTAATAAAGGGCGTAATTCCCAAACTCAAACATTTGTCGATGAGTTTATGATAAAATTCGATGCCTTTGGGGTTAATTTTTCCTGTACCTTCGGGCAAAATTCTGCTCCAAGAAATAGAAAAACGGAAAGCATTGAAATTCATGGATTTCATAATTTCCAAATCCGATTCGTAGCGGTTGTAAAAATCGCAAGCCACATCTCCTGTGTCATTGTTTTTTACTTTGCCCGAAATATGGCTTAGTGTGTCCCAAATAGACATTCCTCTGCCGTCTGTTTGGTACGCACCCTCAACTTGATAGGAAGCTGTGGCTGTTCCCCAGTGAAAATCTTTTCCGAAATCTGTTTTTGAATAAGACATTTCTTGTTCTTGATTTATGAGTTGTGGACTTAAAAATATCGAGGAGGCTAAAATGCCTGTCGATTTAATGGCTTCTCTGCGATTCATTGGCTTAAAAATTTTGAAAATTTAAGAATTAATTTTGTAATTTTTGCATGATTTTCTAAAATTATTTCCCAAGATTGAAAAAGAGTTTTTAGTCTTGAAAAAATAACCTGATAAAAGTTTATGACTTGATAAATTTTGGAAATAGGAGAGGAGTTAGGACTTATACAAAAACACTAAAATTACAGCAAACGTTAAACACTATTCATGAATTTTCTCTAGCATTTTGTTTGAAGTTGGCAAAAAATAAACCTTATAAGTTCGGTTTCTTATAAGGTTTGCTAACTATGCGTTAGATTCTGTATGATACGTTTTTTCCTTGTAAGCGGCACGCAAACGAGTTTGACGTTTGGTAATTGATCCTTTTTGAAAGAAACTTCTAGAACGTAATTGTTTAAGAACGCCTGTTTTTTCGAATTTCTTTTTGAATCTTTTAAGGGCTTTATCAATAGCCTCGTTGTCTTTGATGCTGATAATTAACATAAAAATAAAGATGTTTAAATAAAAAAATTTTGCAAAGATAAGTATTTTACCTATTTTTTGCAAATATATGAAAAGAAAATTTCATTATACTTTAAAATTTATAAGGCTCGAAGCCTTATAAATTTGTACTTTTAAGATTGGATTAATAAACGTGCTGTCCTCCGTTGATTGCATAATTTGCTCCTGTAATGAAACTAGCTTGTTTTGAAGCCAAAAAAGAAACTAAATGTGCAATTTCTTCTGTGCCACCAAGTCTGCCAATCGGAATTTCTGCCACAATTTTGTTTCTGACATCTTCCGCTATTGCCATAACCATGTCCGTACCAATATAACCTGGTGAAATGGTGTTTACGGTAATGCTTTTGCGAGCAACTTCCATTGCCAATGTTTTTGTAAAACCGTGCATTCCCGCTTTGGCTGCTGAATAATTAGCTTGTCCAAATTGTCCTCTTTGACCATTTACCGAAGAAATATTGATGATTCTACCAAAACTTTGTTCAATCATTTGGTTGATCACATGGCGCGAGCAGTTAAAAACGCTGTATAAATTGGTTTTCAAAACCGCATCCCAACTTTCTTTGGTCATTTTTCTAAATTGACCATCTCTGGTAATCCCTGCATTGTTTACCAACACGTCAACAGTTCCAATTTCGGCTTCGATCTGTTTGATCATGTTTCCAACAGAATCATAATCAGAAACATCTGCTTGATACATTTTAAAATCATAACCGAGAGCTTTTTGGTCTTCCAACCATTTTTTAGCTTTTTCTGCATTGCTATAATTTCCGATTACGGTATAGCCATCTCTAGAAAGTCTTTGGCACATTGCCGTTCCTAAGCCACCAGTTGAGCCTGTTACAAGGGCTACAAGTTTATTGTTTTTGTCCATTGGTTATTAAAATAAATTAGTTTTCTGAAAAATAGAATTTTGTTTTGACAAATAAAAACAAAAAGCAAAAAAATATTTTTTTATTTTTTTTTGAACAAGTAAAAACGACAAAATAAGTAATAAGACAAAATAAATGTAACACAGACTTCAGTCTGTGAATATTGTAACCTACTGAAAATCAATATTTTAACAGAAAAGTCTGTTTTACAAAATATACTTTTATTTTGAGTTCTTACTTATGCTTAAAAATCGGTGTTTGAAAACTTGTACAAATTTTATTTCAATCTTGAATTTCCAACATTTTTTCAGCCAATTTTTTCCAGCGCACCCGCAAACTTGTTATCCAAATTCCAAGCAAAGCCCAAGCAATGACGGAAGGATAAAAAACCAAACGAAGTTTAGAATCCAAATCATAAGCATTAAAACCAGGATTTCCGCCATTTCCTGGATGCAAAGAATCGGTAAGGCGAGGCAAAATATAGATCAAAGGAATGTAAGTAGCAAAAGCAAAAATATTGTAAATTGCCGAAATTCGCCCTCTTTGTTGCGGGTCAGTCAAAGAATTTCTTAACAAAACATAGGCAGAATAAATAAGCATCGCAATCGCAGCCGCATTCTGTTTGGGATCGTTGCTCCAATAACTTCCCCAAGTAAATTTTGCCCAAATCATTCCCGTTACAATGCCTAAAACGCCAAATAAAAGCCCTGTATTTGCAGATTCTATTGCCCAATCATCATATTTTTGCAAAGGATTTCTCAAATATTTGATCGAATAGACAACTGAAATGGTCAGCAAAATCATCATTCCAAACCACATTGGCACATGAAAATACAGATTTCTGATGGTTTCTTGCAATATATTCAGACGTGGTGCTTCCAATAATAAACCGCCAACAAAAGTGTAAATCAATAAAATAACGGCAGTAATTTTCCACCAATAATTTTTCATATTTTTTTAATAAAATTTATTTTGGATCATTTAACAGACAAAATTAATTTTTTTGTAATAAAATTTACTAAAAATAGCGTTGAACTGCTAAAAAATTTATTTTTCTATTTTCAATTTATTCATTAATTATTTACTAATTTTGCAGCTGAAATATTTTATACACACTTTTTATAAGTGAAATAATGTATTTTATAATTAATTTGACACAGAAAATCCCATTTCTTTTGGAGGTGGGTTTTTATTTATTTTCATTTTATTAAAACTTTTTTCAAATAATTTGCGTTAATAATAATTAGCTAAACAACTATTTATTTTTAACCAAAAAATCATTTGAAATCATGGAACAACATTATGAAAATTACACGTCAGAAGATCAACTTGTTTGGCAATTACTTTTTGACAGACAAATGAATATTTTGCCAAATTTAGCCTCAAAAGATTATTTAGATGGTATAAAAGCCATAGGATTTGAGTCGGAACGCATACCAAATTTTGAACAAATGAACAAAAATTTGTCAAAAATTACAGGCTGGGAAGTTTGTGTAGTGGCGGGCTTAATTCCAAACAAAGAATTTTTTGAATTATTGGCAAAACAACAATTTCCAGCAAGCACTTGGCTGCGCAAACTCGACCAATTAGATTATTTGGAAGAGCCTGATATGTTTCACGACGTATTTGCCCATGTGCCTTTGCTTACCAACCAAAATTTTTGCGACTTTCTAAAAGGTTTAAGTAAAATTGCTTTACAATTCATTGATAATGAAGAAGCTATAGAAAGTATTGCAAGTATTTATTGGTACACCGTAGAATTTGGTTTGATCAAAACCTCAGACAAAATTTTACAAATTTATGGTGCAGGAATTTTGTCTTCGAGCAGCGAATCTTTGTATTCCTTGCAAAGCGAAATTCCGAAACGTTTGCCTTATGATGTAGAATTGTTGGCAAAAACACCTTATATTAAAGACAAATTTCAAGAACAATATTTTGTCATAGAATCTTATCAACAACTTTACGAATCACTTCCTGAGATAGCAAAAGTGATCGAAAAACAAGTGCTTGTGAAAGCATAATTTTGTACGACTCCGTTGGGAGTTCTTTAAAAAAATCATGGAAAAATATCCAAAAAAACGTGCTAGTTTCTCCTCAAACAAGCCTTCTGGGAAGAAGTCATTTGGAGGAAAATCGTCTGATAAACGCAAAAGTTTCTCATCAGACAGACCTTATAGTAAAAGTTCATCGTCAGACAGACCATTCCGTAAAAATGGTGAAGGTGGCGGTTCAGACAGACCTTATGTAAAACGTGAAGGTGGTTTTGACAATGATAGACCGCGCACTTTTAGCAATGATCGTCCTGCTTTCAAAAAAAGAGAATTTGAAAACGATAGACCTTTTGTAAAACGTGAAGGTGGTTTTGACAACGACAGACCGCGCAAATTTGACAATGATCGCCCTGCTTTCAAAAAAAGAGAATTTGATAACGATAGACCCCCTGCTTTCAAAAAAAGAGAATTTGATAACGATAGACCTTTTGTAAAGCGCGAAGGCGGTTTTGACAACGACAGACCTCGTAGAGAAAACAATGATCGTCCTGCTTTCAAAAAAAGAGAATTTGAAAACGATAGACCTTTTGTAAAACGTGAAGGCGGTTTTGACAACGACAGACCTCGTAGAGAAAACAATGATCGTCCAGATTTCAAAAAAAGAGAATTTGGAGATAAGCCTTTTGTGAAACGCGAAGGCAATGATTTTTATGGAACTTCTGATGAAAAAAAACCTTTTGAAAGACGCGAAGGCGGTTTTGGAGGCAACGACAGAAATCGCAACAATCGTCCCGAATTTCAAAAACGTTCTTCAGGCGAAAGAAGACCTTTTAGAGTGAGAGAAACTAGCGAAGAACGCGCTTTTTATAATTCTTCAGACGCAGATGACGAAAGATCAGGCGGTTCAAGAGAAAGAAGATCATCAGGTGGAGATCGCAACCGTTCGGACAGACCTCGCAGAGAAAATAGTGATCGTCCTGCTTTCAAAAAAAGAGAATCTGGAGAAGATAGACCTTTTGTGAAAAAAGAAAAAACTGAAGGTGATGATTTTTACAGCTCTTCTGACGAAAAACCAAATTTCAGAGAAAGAAAACCTTTTACAGAACGCAAAGAAAATACAGATCGTCCTGAATTCAAAAAAAGAGAATTTGGTGAAAACAGACCTTTTGTAAAGCGTGAAAGTGGTTTTGACAACGACAGACCTCGCAAATTTGATACTGATCGTCCTGATTTCAAAAAAAAAACGTTAAATGAGGATAAACCCTTTCAAAGACGTGAAGAAGGCGGTTTTGAAAGACCTAGAAAGTTTGAACAACCTGAAAAAAAAACATTTTTATCAAAAAAAGATGACGGCTTTTCAAATTCGAAAAATGATTCTTGGGTAGAAATACCTTACGACAAAAAAGAAGCAAGAGAATTGTTTGAAAGTATGGACTCTGACGCGCCAAGAAAACGTGCAGAACCTACTGAAAACTTTAAAACTTCTAGAAAAAAAACAGACAAACAAGTCATTAAAACGCCTGATTATAACCTTCCAAAGTCTGATGAATCACGACCTAACAACCGTGATCGCAAAAAGATGGCAAAAGAAGGAGTAGATGCAGATGGTTTGATACGTTTGAACCGATATATAGCCAACGCAGGCGTGTGTTCTCGCAGGGAGGCAGACGTTTTGATCGCTGATGGCGAAATTAAAGTAAATGGCGTAGTTATTACTGAAATGGGACATAAAGTTAGCCCAACTGATGTAGTAAAAAAGGGAAATAAAGTCCTGAAAAAAGAACGCATGGTTTATGTATTGCTCAATAAACCAAAAGATCATTTGACTACGGTTGATGATCCAGAAGGTAGAAAAACAGTCATGAATTTGGTCAGAACTGCTTGCGAAGAACGAATTTATCCTATTGGAAGGCTTGACAGAAATACCACAGGTTTGCTCATTTTAACAAATGATGGAGATTTGGCTAAAAAATTGTCGCATCCTTCTTATGATGTAAAAAAAATCTATCAAGTAGAAATTGATCAAGCAATTTCAGATGAGCATTATTTGGCTTTGCAAACGGGAGTAAATTTGGAAGATGGCATGGCAAAAGCGGACAGATTGGATGCTTTGGCTAGAAACGTGTTGATGGTAGAAATTCACAACGGCAAAAATCGAATCATTCGCAGAATGTTCGAACATTTGGGCTACAAAGTGGTCAATTTGGACAGAGTAAGTTTTGCAGGTTTGAGCAAAAAAGGCGTTCCTAGAGGAAATTGGCGTTATCTTGACGAAAAAGAAGTCATTAATTTGAAACATTTTTAGTCAAAAAATCATTATAAAATAATCAAAAATCCATTTCTTAAATTTAAGAAATGGATTTTTTTTGTTAAAAATAAAAAATATTTTCATTTTTATTTGTTTAGTAATAAATAAAATTTTAATTTTGTAAAATTTCAAAATTTACATAAGTTTTTTAACCTTAAAAAATAACAAATACCATGCAAACATCATCTTTTACTAGCGCACAAGCGATTGCACTTGAAGACAAATACGGAGCGCATAATTACCACCCAATTCCTGTTGTGCTTAACAGAGGCGAACGAGTGTATGTGTGGGATATGGAAGGTAGAAAATATTTTGATTTTCTTTCTGCCTATAGTGCTGTGAATCAAGGACATTGCCATCCGAGAATTGTTGCGGCTATGGTCGAACAAGCACAGAAATTGACTTTGACATCAAGAGCTTTTCATAACGATATTTTAGGAAAATATGAAAAATATGTTTGTGAATATTTTGGTTACGACAAAGTTTTGCCAATGAATACAGGGGTAGAAGGCGGAGAAACGGCAATCAAATTGTGTAGAAAATGGGCGTATGACGTAAAAAAAGTTCCTGCAAATCAAGCCAAAATTATTTTTGCAAAAGGCAATTTTTGGGGCAGAACTTTGGCAGCCATTTCTTCTTCTAGTGATCCTAGTTCTTATGAGGGTTTTGGACCATATATGCCTGGTTATGAACTTGTTGAATACAACAATCTCGACCAATTAGCCAAAGCATTGGAAGACCCAAATGTAGCAGGTTTCATGGTTGAACCTATTCAAGGAGAAGCGGGAGTAGTAGTGCCAGACGCAGGTTATTTGAAAACAGCCTACGAAATGTGTAAGGCAAAAAATGTTTTGTTCATTGCTGACGAAGTACAAACTGGTTTGGGCAGAACGGGTAAATTATTGGCTTGCGATCACGAAGGTTTCAGACCTGATATTTTGATTTTGGGAAAAGCCCTTTCTGGCGGAACGATGCCTGTATCGGCAGTTTTTGCAGATGATGAAGTCATGATGTGTATTCACCCAGGACAGCATGGTTCTACTTATGGTGGAAATCCTTTGGCTTGTGCTGTGGCAATGGAGGCTTTGAAAGTGTTGAAAGAAGAAAAATTAACCGAAAATGCAGAGGCATTGGGAGTTATTTTTAGAGAAAAAATGCAAGAGTTGGTGGCTTTAAGACCTGATTTGGTGGTTTTGGTTAGAGGAAAAGGTTTGTTGAATGCTGTAGTGATCGAGGATAACGGAGATCATCATACCGCTTGGGACATTTGCGTGGAACTCAAAGAAGCAGGTTTGTTGGCAAAACCAACGCATGGAAATATTATTCGCTTTGCTCCGCCTTTGGTTATGAACAAAGAGGAATTGTTGGAATGTTGCAACATTATCAAAAAGGTAATTGTTGGTTTCAGAAAACACGTTTGGACACCACAAGAAGAAGCAACAGTAGAATTAGAAGATTAAGTTTTTGCAGTAAAGAGTTGCGGGTAAAATCGCAGTTTTTCATTTTTTGTTCATTAGGGTTCAGATAATATTGATGAGATAACGTAGGGTTTTAGACCCTACGCTATTTTTACTCAATAATTTCCATATTTATACTAACATCTTTGAGAGGCCAATCTCCTTTATCCACTTCTACCGCAGCTATTTTATCCACAATTTCCAAACCTTCTATTACTTCTCCAAAAACAGTATATTTTCCGTCTAAATGAGGAGTTCCGCCAACGACAGTATAAGTTTGAATCTGTATGGCAGAAAGTTTAAGATTATTGTCTTTGATTGTTTTGTTTAAAGTGGGTATATTATATTTTACGCCTTGCACAATATAAAAGTAATGCGAAGATGATTCTTGTTTTGGATTTTCTGCATCATCATCACGAGCCATTGCCAAAGCACCTCTTTTATGCAAATATTTGGGATTAAATTCAGGAGGAATGGTATATTGACCAATTGCTTTTTTTAGTTTGGGATTGTCTGTTCCTCCACCTTGAATCACAAATTTTTTGATTACCCGATGAAAAACTCGGCTATTAAATACTTTTTTTCTTACTAACCGAATAAAATTGGCTCTGTGCAAAGGAGTTTCGTCGTATAAACGAACTTTTATGTCTCCCAAGGAAGTCTTAATTAGCACCAAATTTTGAGAATTTTGTGCTGCATAATCTGTGAGGACTTGCTTGACATTTTTTTTATCAAGAATAACATTATCCAAATCTACTTTTTTAGCAATTTCTACTTTTTTATCTTCTTTTCTTTCTACCTTTTTCTCCTTTTTAGCATTTTCGCAGGCAAAAAAAAGCAAAGACAAGGATAACATATTAATCAAATTTTTCATGATTTTTTATTTTTTGTTTCCAAACGACTAATTTTTGCGGTCAGTTGTGCAATTATTTCTTCATTTTCAGAAATTTTTGATTGCATTCTTCTATTTTCAAATTCCAAGTTTTCATATTTTCTCTCTAAGTCTTCATTTTTTTCATTGAGTCGATCCATTTTCTTTGAAAAAAGAGATTGGTCTTCTGCAATTTTTATTGTTTTTTGTCTTGCTTCTGCATCTTTTTCTCTTGCTTTGAGAATTGCTTTTTTTAATATTTCCTCATTTGCTTGCATTTTCTGATTGACAGTTTCTAAGGCTAATTGTTTGAAGCGCATCTCGTCTTGTGTGGTGATGAGTTCCTCTAAACTTTGCTTCATTTCTTCTTCTGCTGCGCTTAATAATTCGCTTTTGCTTTGCAATTCAAGAACTAATCTTTTGGATTCTATATCTTTTTCTTTTGCTTTGGCAAGTGCTTTTTTTAGAACAGACTCGCCTGCTTGCATTCTTCTGTTGCTTTCTTCTAATTCTGCTTGTTTGCGTTCCATTTCTTCTTGTGTACTGATGAGTTCCTCCATGTTTTGCCTCATTTCTTCTTCCTGTGAACTTAATTTTTCACTTTTTTCTACCGATTCCTCTAATAATTTCTTTATTTTTTGCACACTTTGAGAATTTGCAATCGTGGCAGCCAAACTTTGCGCCAACTTTTGCAAAAATTCTAATTCGTATGCTTTAAAAGATTTAAAAGAAGCAAGTTCAAGCACGCCATAAATTTTTTTGTTGAGCAACAAAGGCAAAATCAATAATGAATTTGCTTTGGAACTACCAAGACCAGAAGATATTTCGAAATAATTATCAGGAATTTTTGTCAAATAAATTGGTTCTTTGTCTGCAAATACTTGACCTAACAAACCTTCGCCTTTATATATTTTTACTGTTTTTCTGATCTGTTTGTCGTAAGCATAACAAGTTACCAATTCCAAAAATGATTCATTCTCATTTTCTTCCGCCAAAAATAAGCCACCTTGTGAGGCATTCAGATAGTCAATTAAAGTAGATAAGATATTTGCATACAATTTTTCTAAACCTTGTTCCTCATTTTTTAAAATTTCTACAAATTTTGCAAGTCCTGCCACTACCCAGTTTTGTTCATATTCTTTGAGTTTAATTTCTTTGAACTGTTTTTGCATACTTAATAAGGCTTCGGAAATGATGTCTTGTCGATCTTCCAAATCTGTTACTATTTTTCCTGATTTGATGTCATGAATATTGAAAGCCGCATGGACAATATGCGAATTTAGCAGGTTAATTTGCTCTGCCAAATCTTTTATATCTTTGTTTCCTCCAACTTCCAAATGTAACTTATGATTGCCCTGTAAAATTTTTGTGGTTGTTTTTTTTATTTCTTCCAAAGGAGAAGCAACAAAAAACATAAACCAAAAATAAAAACTAGTTAACATCAAGACCAATATCATAGTATATATTTTGCCAGATAAAGTCAGATTTTCGTAATAAATAATGTTATAAACTGCGATAAATACCAAAAATATGCTAAAAAAAATATTTATTGGATAGCGTAAATTTTGTTTCATTTTAAAACTGTTTTCAGTTGCAAATATAGTCTTTAAGCAAAGAATAATCCAAAAATAAAACCTATAAAATATGTTTTTCATAGGTTTATTTTTTAATTTTCATCTTTGCCTGTAATTTCTTCTTCAAGTAGATCGGCAGCTTTGGCAATTTCCAAAACTAGGGAACAAATGTGATCAAAATAGCTGTCTGAAAACAAAATGGTTGCAGCAATTTCCAAATAGTCTTGGTGAATAACTGCTTTTGCTTCGTTGAGTTTGTTATTTCTCTCGGTGATCATTTTAAAATCTATGTTTTTGTATTCATCAAGAGAACAAACCTTAGAATTGAGTTTTAACACCCAATGATCTGTTTTTTGTTTGAAAAAACCTCGAACATTTTGCGAACGACCATTAGGCAAACGAAGACTGATGATGCCCATGTCGGAAGTATATTCCATTGCCATTCCTTGAAGTTTTTCGGCAATTTTTTTGAAAAATTCATGAATATTTGGGTGATTTTCCATGTGTTTTTATTTTTTGGTTTACACATGGAACGTAACTGGTAAAAAAAAATATAACTTTTTCGTTATTAATTATATCTTTATTTTGAAATTAATTTATTCATGATCAAAGTAATGATTGCAAATACAGTAATTGGGATAAAAGCTGCAATAAGGGGTTCTATGCTTCCCGCCTGACCCAAACTTCTTGCCAAACGAACAAAAATAAAAAAGGCAAAAGCAATTAAAAAACCCAGAGCAATTTGCATACCTATCCCCTGTCTCGATTTTTTTGCTGAAATAATAACTCCCATGAATGTCAAAACAACCATAGCAAAGGGATTGGTATAGCGTTCGTATTTTTCTACATAAAATACACCCAAATTCGTATTTCCTCTGGCGGTTTGTAATTCAATATATTCGTCTAATTCGGGCAAGGTAAGGGCTTCATGCAATAAATGAGTGGTTTCAAAATCTTTGAAAGTCAAACTTAACACGGTGTCCATATTTCTGCCTGTTTCAATTTTTTCTTGTTCGCCATCAAATCGGTGAGTTTTGTATTCAGCAATGTGCCAAATCTGTTTTAAAGTATCCCAAGAAATTTGCGGTGCCGTTAATTTTTCGACAAGTTGGTTATTTATAATTTTTTCCATAGTAAAAGAATAACCAATATGTGCAGTATTGTTATAATTTTGGAAATAAACAAAGGTATTTGGTGCTACTTTGAAATGAACATCTCGCTGATTATATATATATTTACCCTTGATATAAGTGTTGTCAAAATCTACACGGGTTTTGTTGGCGTGTGGAATAATCCAACCTGTGGCTCCAAAACTAATGATTGCCAAAAGACTTGCGCCTCCCAAATAAGGCACTAAAAGGCGAGAAAAACTAACCCCAGATGCCAAAATTGCCACAATTTCAGTTCTGGCAGCCAACTGTGCTGTAACAAAAACGGTTGCAATAAAAATAGTAATTGGGCTTAACATATTGGTTAGATGCAACCAAAAATTAACATAATAATCAAAAATAATTGCCTGAAGAGAAATTTCAGGTTTCATAAAATTGTCACTTTTTTCGCCATAATCGATGACTGTAATGATCGAATTGATCAATAAAATGACAAAACCGACAGTGCTAAGAAATTTGAAAATAATATATTTATCAATTAATTTTAATCTCATGTTACTTTTGAATGACTTTTAACTCGCAAAGCTATAAAAAAAAATAGCAAGTTGGGCGTTAATTTTTGATAAATTCTAAAATTTTAAGCCTACCAAAGTAATGTCGTCTCTTTGTATTTCTTTTCCTTGATGTGCTACAAGTGTATTGACCAAAATTTCTTTTTGGGTTTTCATGTCTCGGTCTGCAATGGATTGCAAAATTTCGAAGAAGGCTACACTGCCCATTTTTTTATCGTTTGCCCCATTTTGATCAATAAAACCGTCAGTAGTTAGGTAAAGACAATCATTTTCTTTGAGGTATAAAGTTTGCGAAGTAAAAGTTTTATTTTCTCTTTGTTTTCCGCCAATTCGTTTTTTGTCGCCTTTAAGTTCCATGATTTTACCTTCTTTACAATAAATTAAAGGGCGATAAGCTCCCGAATAATTGATTTTGTATTCGTCATTCCCTCTTTCAATAACCGCCAAACAAACGTCCATGCCATCTTTATTGAGTTCTTCATCTTGTTTGAGTGCATAACGAATGCCTTGATTTAAGTTTTCCAAAATCAAAGCAGGATCAAAAATTTCTTTCTGATCCACAATTTCATCTAACAAGGAAATGCCGATCATACTCATGAACGCACCAGGAATGCCATGCCCTGTACAATCTACTGCTGCCATAATAATTTTTTCATTGATGTCCGAAAACCAATAAAAATCACCAGAAACAATATCTTTTGGGCGAAAAATAATGAAAAAATCTTTTACATTTTTGGCTATTTTTTCTGTAAAAGGCAACATTGCTTGCTGAATAGTTTGCGCATAACGAATACTATCCATAATTTTAGTGTTTCTTTCAGCAATTTGTAGATTTGTTTCTTCTAGTTTGTCGCGCTGCGATTCTATTTCCTCTTTTTGGATTTTAATTTCTGAATACGTGATTTGTAAGGCTTCATTTGCACTTTTCACATTTTCGGCTTGTGCCAAAATTTCTTCTTGTTGTTGCAAAAGCTCACTATTTTTAGTTTCAATTTCTTCTTTTTGTTTGACAACTTCAAAGGTTCTTTCTTTGACTTGGCGTTCTAGTTCGCGTTTTTGAGACTCAACTCTGCGAATTTTATCCTTATACCAAACATAAACTACCGTAAAAACAAATATCGTAGCCAAAGTTCTGAACCACCAAGTTTCCCACCAAGGCGGCAAAATACGGATTCTAAGCGAAATTCCTTTTTCGTTCCAAATTCCGTCATTATTTGTGCCTTTTACTCGCAATATATATGTTCCTGCATCAAGGTTGGTGTAGGTAGCTTCGCGTTTTGAACCCACATAATTCCATTCTTTTTCAAAATTATCGAGTTTGTAGGCATATTGATTTTTGTGCGTATTCGAGAAATTAAGGGCAGCAAATTTGACTGTAAACACATAATCTGTGTAATTCAACGTAATTTCTTGTATTTCTGTAATTGATTTTTTGAGTGGGGAATCTTGTCCAACTTTTACAGGTTTATTAAAAATAAGAAAATCAGTAAAAACCATTGCAGGAACAAGTGGATTATCTTTAATTTTTTCAGGAAAAAAGGCATTTAAGCCTACAATTCCGCCAAAAAATACTTCTCCGCTTTGGCTTTTAAAGCAAGCCCCATAGGCAAAATCGTTGGCTTGTAAACCGTCAGAAACATCATAATTTTTAAAAGATTCTGTTTTTGGATCAAATTTAGAAATTCCGCGTTGCGTACTAATCCAAATATTGCCTTGCGTGTCCTCTAAAACGCTAGAAATTACATCACTAGGCAAACCATCTTTGCTCAAATAATTCTGAACTTTTTGCGTTTTGGGGTTAAAACAAGTGAGACCAGATTCATTAGATGCAATCCAAAGCAAACCTCTTTGAGTAATGCAAATTGAAAAAATCGTATTACTTTCAGATTTTCCAAAATTCAAAAATTGATAATGATAAGGCTTAAAAACATTGTTTTTACTATCAAAACTAGCAATTTGACCATTGTTAAAACCAATCCACCAAACTCCGTTTTCTCCTTCAGAAAGCGAATAAATTTTGTTGCTTGGTAAACTATTTGGATTTTTTGGATCGTTTTGGAAAACTTTAATTTCCTGATTTTCAGGATTATAACAGATCAATCCTTGATCCGTTCCTAACCAAATCATTTTATCTTTGCCATAGACTATTACTTTTATTCTATTAGATTTACCGTTGTTTAATAAATCGGATTTGACAAGTTCAAATTTTTCTTTTTTTCTGTCAAATTTAACCAATTCCCCTTTATAACTACCTGCCCAAAGCGTATTTTTATCGTCTTCGCAAACAAAATATCTGTTATTTGCCAATTCCTGTTTGGTTGTTTCTTCGGAATACATTTTGCTCATTCCATTTTTGCGATCCAACTTTTGCAAACCGTTGTCTGTTCCTAGCCAAATGATTCCTTCTTTGTCTTCAAAAACAGACCAGATTTTTTGCCCGTTAAGGCTTAGTTTAGAGGCATCATTTTTATAACTTTTAAATTTTTCGCTTTTCGAGTCGAATTTCTCTAATTTTGCACCTGTTCCAACCCAAATAATGCCACTTTTATCTTCATAAATCGAGATAATTCGGTTATGACTCAAGCTATTAATGTCTAATAAGTCTTTTTTGTAAATTGTAAACTGCTGATTTTGAGGATCAAACTTATTCAGACCATCTACTGAACCAATCCATAAAATTCCTTTTTTGTCTTCAAAACAAGTCGTTAAATGGTCATGACTCAAACTATTAGGATTATTGATTTCGTGTTTATAGGCTTTAAAAGTTTCTTTTTGAATGTCAAACAAATACAAACCGTCAGAACTTGCAATCCATAAACTGTTATTTTTGGTGGGAACAATACTTTCTAACTTATTGGTAGTCAATCCATTGGCATTTTTTTCGTCTGCTTGATACAGTTTGAAAGTTTTATTTTTTTTGTCAAATTTACCTAAGCCCATCGAGCTTGCTAACCACAAAAAATTGGAATTGTCTTGAGCCAAATGATAAATAGGTTTCTTGTCACCTATCAAATACGTTTTCATTTTTTCAGTAATCGGATCAAATTCATGTAACCAACCATCATCTGTTCCCAGCCAAATAATTCCTTTTTTGTCTTCCAAAACCGCCCAAATATTATTATTTTTTAATCCTGAGCCAGACTCTACGGTATAAGATTTAAAAGTTTCATTAGCATAATCAAATCTGTTTAATCCGCCTGCGTTTGTTCCAATCCACAAATAACCGTTTTTGCTTTCACAAAGAGCCAGCAAATAATTAGAACTAATCGTTCCGAGAGAATCTTGTGAATGTTTTTTATAAATTTTAAAATCGTTGCCATCAAAACGGTTCAAACCATCTCGCGTACCAAACCACAAAAAGCCTTTTTTGTCTTGCAAAGTACAAGTAATTGTTCCTTGCGATAGTCCGTCGTCAATAGAAAAATGCTGAAAATTGATTCGTTCTTGAGCCGAAACTTCAAAAACAATCAAAAAAACGACAAATAGAAAAAAGATGTACTTTTTCATATAAAAAATAAATTTTTCAGCCCTACAAATTTTGAAAGTATGCAAAAATATCAAAAAAAATTAGATTTCAAAACCTTTTTTCAAAAAAAAGTATTTTTTTTAGTTTTATCGCCACTGCACGTACAAAGGTTTTGGCATATCGGGCAACTTAACCGTAGTAATTTGCCAAGGAATTTGATCAATAACTACATCAAAAGTTTTAGGTTCAACTACTAATTGCCAATGTTCGTCATTTTCTGTTAATTTACCTTCTCTTTGCAAAAAAGAACTCTGAAAACCTTCCACAGACGTATTTTTTAAAATTGTCCAATGTTGCGTAACTGCTGCAATTAAACTCAAACAAGATTCTTTTTCTTGATCACTTAACTCAATTTGCTTGTCTAATGGTTCAAAAGTTTTAATTCCACATAAAATTTTGTTCAAAACCAGTTCATGTTCGGGCAAATCTGTTTTGCCATTTACCAAAAATTGCAAAATATGAGCGCCTTTCATGGCAGAAGCTAAATCTTTAAAAACTAAGCCTTTTTTTAGGTTAAACATCTGAAAAAGCCTAATATAATAAGGATGCAACAAAATTAAACCCGCATTATTTACAAAAATAGCATCAGAAACCAACTGTTCCCCAATTTTGCTCGAAACATCTTGCAATACTTTTTTCTTAGGTTTTTCTATTTTTTTCTTAAAAATAATCTTATTTTTTTCAAAAAAATCCTTTGTTATTTTTTCTACAATTCTTCGTTCAGACGCACTTAATTGCTTTGTAATTTGTGATAACAATCTTTGTAGTTCTTCAGTTTCAATTTTTGTATGATAATTTATCTTTTTTTGTAAAAAAAATAATTTTTCGCTAATAAATTGAATAAATTTGAAATTTTTATGATAATTTTTTGAAATATAACTAAAAACCGATTCCCAAATCCATTGCGTTAAAATGTTCTTTTTTATCAAATTAGAGCTTTCCAAAACAGTTTTCACAATTTTAGAATATTTCAAAATTTGGGTAGAATACATAGGAAAAACAAGGTGCAATAGCTTAATTAACATTTTTTCGGACAATTTTTTAGCCCAAATCTTACGAATATTCGCATTTTCCAACAATTCTAGCAAATGTAGTTTGAGTTTGGCAGGCTTTTGTTTGATGGTTTGCGTGATCAAATCCTCGATCATTTTTTGGCTAATATTTGCTCGTAAATTCCCCAAACGCAAATAACTCAAAACCGCAGAAGTTTTTTCTTCCTCATTCATAAAAGCTGATAACCATGTGTTTGTATTTTTTAAAAAAGTTTTTTTGTCTAAATCATTATTTTGTGCGGTTTCCAAAATGATATTTAAAGTTTTTTCATTTGCTAACTCCCTGATTTTCAGTAACTCATGTTCCGAAAGATTACTCAAAAACCATTTACTTTCCTCAGGAAAATCGAGCAAAAAAACAAGTAATTCGTCAAGATTGCTTTGCACAGGAATTTTTTTGTTTGCCAACACAGCTCGCAAATAACTTTTGATCAAGGTCAAGTTTTCGTTCCAATTTGTACTTATTAACTCTTCTTTTTTTTCAATAATTTGGTCTTTTTTAGATGTAATTGCCTCAAAATCAATGTTTTTTTCTTGAATAATTGCCTCTAAAATCTTTTTAAAATAGTCTGTTTCTTGACTCGATTCGGGCATATTTTGCAAAATGCTTTGCACAAAAAAATGACTAATTTGTTCACCCAATAATTTTTGGATAACAGACAGAAAACCTGTTTTTTGCAAAATTTTTAAAAGTTTTCGCAAGGCAATTTCGTGTTTATCTCCCGACAAAAGGCTAATTTTTTGGATAATTTCCACCAAATTTATTTCTTGCATTTGAGAAATGGTGTCCAACAATTCACTAAAAAATTGCTTTGGATTGCTGGCTGATTCTGCGTTTTGCACTATAATTTTGATAATTTGGTTTTCTTTTTTGCCGAACAAAAGTGCTAAAACTTTAAAAAAATTACTTTTTTGAAGACTTGCCAACAAAACCACTCTAATTTCCGCTTGATTTCTTTCAAAAACAATTTCATCTATTTTTTTGAGATTTTCTTTGATCTCCGCCAAATTTGTCATTCCCAAAAGTTTAGTTAATTTGGGTGATAAAACATCTAAATAGTTGATAAATGTCTGAAAATCAATGTTTTCTAATTCTAAAAATGATTTTTGTAAAGTTGTAAAATAATCTGCTTCTTTGTTTGAAGAAATAAGCAAAGTTTTCAAAAAGTTATTTGCATAGTTTTTCTGGACAAAAAATTTCACTATTTCCAATAAATTTTCTTTTTTTATGCTTTCAGCCAACCTTCTCAAAAAAACATCATTTTTGTTTTCTTTCAAAAAAGAAATAAGGCTATCGGGTTGTTGCTCAATGACTTGCATCAAAAAAGTTTCTGCATTTTCTTGGGCAAATGCGTAAGGCAATGCCCCAAATTTTAGGTAAAATTTCAAAATTTGCCAACTATTTTCATATACTTTTGCGATCTGTTTGGGCAAATTTTTCTGCAAATTTTGGCTGTCAATATGTTCGGTATATATTTTGTCCAAAACCTTTGTTAGGGCAGGAATTATTTTTGTTTTTGTCTGATTATCAAATAGATAGCCTAATAAATTTTCATGGCTAACGCTTATTTTTTTACTAACTTCTAAAAGGGTTTTTTTTACAAAGAAACTTGTTGAAAAAGCATTATTTTGCACAAAAAAAGACAAAGTAATTTGAGAAAGGATTTTTTTTAAGCTATTTTCTACAAAAATATTGTTTTTTTGCAAAGTTAAAGTCAAAAAAGCAAGCCATTTTCGCACAAAAGGCGCGTTTTTTTCTGCAATTTGTTGATTTGCCTGCTCTTGTTGTTTTTCTGTCCAATTCTGAATAACATTTTGTTTGTAAAGTGTCTTAAAAATTGGCTTTTTTTGGCTTGCAAACAAGGTTAATTTTTGAATTTGAACAAAAGTAAATTTCTGAAAACTCAAATTTTCAAAAATCTTTTTTCGCTGCACTTGGTTCGCAGCTTTCAAAATTTCTTGAATTTGTAGAAAAGTAAACTTGCTAAAATCGAAAGAAATATTTTTTTGACTCAATATTTCCTGAATAATTTTGGCGGAATTTGTCTTTTTTACATCTAATTTGCCAATTTTTTTGATTTGAACTTCTGTATTTTCATTCGCAATTTCCTCGATCAAAGCGGGTAAAGAGGTTTTGAAAGCAATTTTTCTTTGGATTTTTGCAACCGCTTCGGCAAACATCAAAATCAAATCGGATTCGTTGATTCCGTAGCGTTGCGCCAACAATTCCAAATTTCTTTTGACAAACATTTTTCTGTTAAAACTTGTCCCGCGATCCAAAAGCAAATCATCAAAAACCAAATCCCAAATTACTTGTTTAAAGTCGTTTTGGCTTGCTTTTATAATGGGTTCTTTTTTCTGAACTTCTTGTAAATCAGTAACATAAGCAATAATAAAAGGAGCTTCTTGCGGTTCGAGAATTTGCACTATTTTTTGCAAAGATTTTTCTGAAAACTGCCTTACCAAACGTCTGCGAACATAAGAAAAATTAGCATATTTTTGCAACAGAAATAAAATTTTATCTGGTTGATTATCAAGTATTTGATCCAATAATTCTGCTGGATTTTGTTTGGAATAATTCCAAGCAAAAACGCCATTTTTCAAAAAATAATCCAACTGATCAAGATCAGATTGTGGCTGTTGAATGATCAGATTTTGTTTGGAAGGGCTAAAAATGGTTTCATTTTGCAATTTTTTTAGTTCTGCGCGCAAAGATTGGGCATATTTTTGGGCAAAATTGTCTAAATCTGTCAAATTTCCCAGATCAATATTTAGTTTTTCGATGCGCCAAATTTGGTTTTTATTCGAAAATTCGTCAAAAATTTGTTCTGTAATTTGTTCTAATTTTTTATAAAACAAATCAAATATTTCTTTTTGTAATTGCTTTGCCTTTGTTTCATTAACTGTCTGAATATCAAAGATTTGCTTATAAATTAAGTGTTTCATCAAAATACGTAAATGGGTCCGTAGGTAGGTAATAATTTTGTATTCTTTTTTGTCTAAGACTTTGAGAATCATTAAGTTAAAATCATTTCCCAAAGAAACGACATAACCCGTACAAGCCGATTTTGGATTTAAGTCTTTTTTCTGTAATTTTTTCAAAATACCACCAATTCCGCTTGCTCCACAATCCAAAGTCAAAGAAGAAAAACGTTTCATGACATTTTCGCCTTCTTTTTTTTGATACGCATCTAGTTCGTATTCTATCCAAGCGCAATGCTGTCGGACTTTATAAACCGTCTTTAAAATCTTTTCTATGCCACTTCTGTCTTCTTCTCCGCTTAATTCCCATTCAGTTCTTTTGACTAACCAACTTGCTTTTTCGCGCAAATCTAGTAATTTTTCGTAGCGTTTTTTGATGCTTTTGTAAGTTTCTTTGTCTTCAATAATTGGGTTGTATTTTTGGTTTGCCTTGTTCATAATGACTCCCACTTGTTCGTCTGAAAGTTTTAGGGTTTCAAAAGCGGCTTTGATTTGTTCTTCGGACATAGGTGGAGGAGCAACGCTGTCTCTCATTTTTACTTTTATTTTTTGCGGAATGCTGTCGGAAATGCTGTTTTCGTTTTCGTCTTGCGCAAAAACAAAGTTTGAAAAACAAATGAATAAGAATATGAATGTTGCTATTTTCATGGTGTCTAATTGGATGCCTAAAACTACATATTTTTTTGAAAAAACAACAAAAATTTACCATTTTATTCAATGATTTATTTCTAAGTAAGTAGTTGTGCAAAATTAATGTGCATTATTTTTTTCTAACTTATTGATAATCAGAATTATCCGACACATTCAAGGTGTCTGATAATTATTTTTTCTTACTTAATATTTTTTTTAATTTAGTTCTCAAATTTCCTAAACCAATAAAACTAATTCAAAGCTACTTTTTTCGTTAAAATTTTTAGTTTTATTATCAAAAAAAGTATGTTTTCGTTTCATTTTTTTTGTACCTTTGTAAATAATGAAATTATTTCACTCTTAAATAAAAAAAATGTGAACAAACATTTACAAATTTTATTATATGTTTTTTTATTTCTTACACTTAATTCTTGTTTTGAACTCAAAGAACAGCTATCGCTTCGCAATAATGGATCAGGTACTTACCATTTGATTTTAGATTTGAGTAAAAGTCAAGATTTGATTAAAATGGGATTAAAAACTTCGGCAAATAGTGTGAATAATCCTTTTGCAGACATGGATTCTGCTTTTGCAAAAGGATCGCGCCGCCTCAACCAAATGACAGGAATCAGCAATGCTAAAGGAATTAAAGACGAACAAAACCTTGTTTTTGGAGTGCAATTTGAGTTTGCAGACATCAAAGCACTCAATAATGCGATCAGAGATTTGAACGAGGAAGAAATGACTACTGAAAATGAAATTTTTAGTTTTGATGTCAAAAATTGCGTCTTTGAAAGAAATAATCATTTTTATTTGACCAAAATCCTTGAAAACTACACGGAATTAAAGGAAAAAAAACAAATAGATGATTTGTTGCAAAACGCAATTTATACGCAAATTATTCGTACCAGTGGAAAGATAAAAAAGAACGAAAACAAACTTTTTGAGTTTGGAAAAGACAAAAAAGAAGTCAAAATGTCTGCAAATTTGTTGGAAGTCAAAAACGGAAAAATAGAAATTGCAAACATTCTGAAATTCAAAAAATAAATTCGGTAGTGTTAAAGATGTAATGTTATAACCGCCTGACCGTATCGTCTGTACTGTGCAGACACAAGCGTCAGACTGCCAAGAGTATTATACTTTTAACACTATCATAAATTCTTTGTTCGAAGAAACATTGTTAAAATATTTTTTTTATGAATTATGATTTTTTAAAACAATTTTTGTATTTTGCAGAACAATACGAACAAGAGTTAAAAGACTCCAAAAGTTTTGAGGATTTTGCTTATTGGTTGAATCAAAAAGTAAATACTTTGCCAACTTATTTGTCTCAAGGTGATGCTGTTTTTGATAAAATGTTGCCAAATTCAGAATTAAATATTAGTAAATTATTTTTGGAAGCAAGTATTGCCAGATTGTTGTCTTTTGTGTATCGTTATGCAAAAATTTATATCAAAAAAGCACTCGAAGACACTGAATTGGCAACCACTGACGAATTTGGTTATTTGGCGGCTTTGTCGGAAGTAGAAAGTATGACCAAAATTGAGTTGATAGCAAAAAATATTCACGAAAAAACAACAGGCATGGAAATTATCAAAAGGTTGCTAAAAGCCAATTTGATTGCCCAAGTAAAAGATATAAACGACAAAAGAAGTACCAGAATTTCGATTACCAAAAAAGGCGAACAGGTATTTTTTGGCTTATTTGCCAAAATGACTATGGCAGCCGACTTGATTACAGCCGATTTGAATGAGGTGGAAAAATGGCAATTTTTTCAATTATTAAACAAATTAGAATGCTTCCATTCCCCAGTTTTTTTGAACGAAAAACATTTGAGTTTGGAGGAATTGTATAAAAAAATTAAAAAAAACTAAATTTAAAACCTTAATTTTTTATTAAAATATGGCTAATATTCCTGTAATTTTGCTCGCTTTTGCCAACGATAAAGTGGATTATGCTCGTTATTTGCGCAATTTGCCCATCGAGCATAACGGGATTCGTGATGCCTTATTTAAGGCGCAACAAGCTGGGCTTTGCGAAGTGGTGGAACGTGCAAACGCAACCATTGAAGGGATTTTAGATGTTTTTCAAAGTGCTGCCTACAAAGACAGAATAGCAATTTTTCACTATGGCGGTCATGCCGATGGTTATCAACTTATTTTGGAACAGGCAGATGGTAGCCATGCGGTGGCGCATGGAGGAGGTTTGGTTTCGTTTTTTGCCAAACAAAAAAGTTTGAAATTGGTGTTTTTTAATGGCTGTTCGACCCAACAACAAGCCGAAGAATTAGTAAAAAGTGGTATTCCTGCTGTTATTGGTACTTCAAACTCTATTAATGATGATGTGGCAACTACTTTGGCTATTCGTTTTTACAAAAGTTTGGCAAATGGTGCGGGCATCGAAAAGGCATGGGCTGAAGGCTTGGATCAGTTAAAAATTATGCATGGCACAAACAACATGAAGGCTTTGCATCGAGTCAATAAAAAAGAAAAAGAGCCTGATCAATTTCCTTGGAATATGTATTTTAAGGAAGGTTCAGAAATTGTGAAGGAATGGAATTTGCCCGAAGCGGTTGATAATCCGCTTTTTGGTTTGCCCGAAATTCCTAAAACGTATAATTTGCCCGAAACTCCTTATTTATTTTTAAGACGTTACGAAAGACCCCAAGCCGAGATTTTTTTTGGTAGATCTTACAATATCAGGGACTTATACAAACGCATTGACGACAAAAATTCTGCGCCTGTAATTTTGCTTTATGGGCAGTCAGGGGTTGGAAAATCGTCTTTGTTGGATGCAGGTTTATTGCCTCGATTGGAAGAAAGCCATTTGGTAAGATATGTTCGCAGAAATAAATCTTTGGGAATGTTGGGGACTTTACTTGCTTTACTTACAACCGTAGATTCTGACAAAAAAGACGAAAAAATGGTTAAAAACAAAGAAATTGATCAAAATATAGCACCTGAAAACAAAGAAATTGATCAAAACACAGAATCTGAGAATAAAGAGGAATTAGAAATTACAGAAGAAGAAAAAAAGAGCCAAGAACAGATCGAAAAACTTAGCTTGTTGGCAGAGCAAAGCGATTTGGAAATAAGAAATGAAATCAATGAATTGATTAAAAAAATTCAACAAAAAACTGCAAGCCAAACGCAAGCAAAAAAAGAGGATAGTGAGATAAAAATTGAAAATGCAGAGGAAGTTAGTTACGAATTTAGGACTGGATTGGTCAAAGACCTTTGGCATAAAATAGAACGAAAATATGGTAAACCTTTGATCGTAATTTTGGATCAAGTGGAAGAAACTTTTGTGCAAATCAACGAAGATTTACCAAATGAATTCGAGGCTTTTTTGGAAGAGTTAAAATTGATTTTTGGTGATCCACAGGCACTTCCTATGGGCAAAATGATTTTGAGTTATCGCAAAGAATATCATCCTGAAATTGAGGAATTTTTTAAATTATTCGAGATTCCTAGAGAAAAAGTGTTTCTAAAACATTTGGGCAAAAAAGATATTTTAGATGTAGTTCGCGGACTTACTTCGAATGAACGACTCAAAAAAGCCTATCGTTTGGAAATGGAAAACAGTTTGCCTGTGGTCATTGCAGACGATTTGTTAGAAGACCGCGAGTCCTCGATTGCGCCTGTCTTGCAAATTTTGCTTACCAAACTTTGGCAACAAGTAGAAAAAGAAGAAAAACCAAAATTTACTGTAGAAAAATACCAAAAACTTAGAAAAGAAGGGCTTTTGTTAAATGACTTTTTTTATCAGCAAATGAAAAAAGTAAGGGAATGGAATTCAGAAGTGGTCGATTCTGGACTTGCCTTAGATATTTTGTTTTTTCATACAACTTTGGTGGGCGCGATGAACACCCGCACATTCCAACAATTACAAGACAAATATACCAAATACGTTAGTTATGACCCTAATAAAAAAGGTTTTTATAGAAAAGAATATCTCAAACGCATCGAGCTTTTACCCAAATTGGTTGCGAAATTCAAAGAATTATATTTGTTTACAGATGCCCCAAACAAAGGAACAGGACTTGCTCATGACACGATTGCTCCTTTGATCATCAAAGAGTTTCAAGAGTCAGAGTTGAGTGGACAGCGCGCCAAACGTATTTTGAGTAGCAAAATCATAGATTATTTGGATCATAGAACTGATGCCGATTTGGAAGTTGGGCTTTTGACCAGAATCAAAGATAGAATTCTTGGCAAGAAAAAAGTACGTTTTTTATTGGATGCCCAATCATTGGATTTGGTAGAAAAAGGTTTGGGGGGGATGAGTGTTATTACGCCTGAAGAAGACGAATTGATGGCAAAAAGCAGAGAGGAACGCAACCAAATGAAGCAATTTGTGCGTTTTATGCAGGCTACAGCGGTAGTGGTGGTTTTGGTAATTATGAGTTTGGCATATTATGCTCGCATAGAAGCTAGAGAGGCAGCAGAAGCAGGCGAAAAAGCAAAAAAAGCAAGCAAAGAAGCAATAATTGCTAAGGATAGCGCAGTAGTAAGCGGACAAAGGGCAATAATTGCCATGAATGCTGCGGATAGTAGCAAAAATATTGCAACTGAACAATCTAAGATTGCATATGAAAGAACAGAAGAAGCCATCAAAAGCGCGAATATTGCAGAACTAAAAACAGAAGAAGCCAGAAAAAGCGCAGATACAGCAAAACTAAAAACTAAAGAAGCTGAAAAAAGCCAAGCCGCTGCTACAGTTTCAGGAGTAGAGGCACAAATGAAGTCTATCATTGCAGATTTTAGCAAAGAAGACGCTAATTTTGGTCAAGCAAAAGCAAAAGCAAAAGAGTTGGCGGTTAAATCTATTGCGATAACAGAAAACGCCAAAAAAGAAGAAAAGACTTTGTTGGCTTTGTTTGCTTATAAAATAAATGAACAGGCATACAAAAATCTTAAAACAAAAGTAGAAGAAACAAATACAACATATAAAAATAAAGCTCTTAAAGACTATAAGAACTTGACTTCATCGGATTCGAAATCGGAAATCTCTAAAAATGTGGGTGAAATTAAAAAGAAGTATTCCGAATTGGAAACTAAATCTAACAATCAGTTAGTGCCTAGCGAAATATTTGAGGCTCTGCGTGATGCTTATCTTTTAAATGATCGCAATAAAATGAAAGATGGCGTAGTTAGAGAACAAGTCGAATCTTGGGATATTCAGATGTCGGACAAACAAAGTATTTTTATTAATAATGATAAAGGAGGGGCAATGATTGTTGAATTGGTAGAAACAGAAGAAGATTTGCCAGTAATAAAACTAAGTGGTGATATTGCGAATAATTTTAAATGTAGTTTTCTTATTTCAGCAGGAGATAAAATATTTGGTGGCTCTAAAACAGGCGAGGTAGCCTACTGGAATAGCCAAGCTCCAGCTCGAAATCAGAATACAATAGCAAAACTTCATAACAACATTTTGTCATTGGCTTATTCAAAATTGACAAAGGAAATTATCTATTCGGTGGGAGGAAACATATATTTACAGAAACAAAAGGATAGAACCGATGAAAAGTTTTTAGTCAAAAGAGAAATTAAACTTGAAAACTCCATGAGTAACATTCGAGCTTTGCAGGTAGTAGAAGACAAAAAAAATTGTTATTTAATTGCAGGTAACGAAAAAGGAAATCTTTATAAGATAGATTTGCAAGCCGATACTTTGCAAGCAAAACCTATAATTTATGAATATAAAGGAAAAAATAAAAATAGCTCAAAAATGGAAGGCGGTTTTTATTGCGTTGCTTATAATCCCCAAGAACAATTAATTGCATTTGGGAGTGGAAAAGGAGATATTTTGATGTTTATACTTTCACCTTCCGAACTTTTTTTAAATTCAATTATAAATAATCCCCAAGTTATCAATCATCCTTTGGAAGGGATTATTAAAGACATTACTTTCAGTGCCGATGGAACTATGTTGGCTGCTGCACATTGGGCAGGTGAAATTCGTTTGTGGAAATTACCACAACAAGGAAACACAGCAGGATTTCCAATATTACATTTCAGAAATAAAAGAAAAGTTTTTGCCATAGAGTTTGGTTTTGAAGACAAATATTTGTTTTTTAGTGGAGAAGAAAAAGTACGAGCTTGCCCAACCGATCCAAAAACTTTTTATCTAAAACTTTGTCAACAAGAACAGAAAAAAAAATCGAACGACGAGTGGAAAAAGTTTAAGAGCAGTTCAGAATATGAAAAAGGTGCCGAGATAGATTGCTCGATTTGTGACGAATAAAAATAGCTTGGACTTTATGTTTATTCTAATTTTTATGAAAGATTAAATATTTTCTTTCAAAAAGAACTTTTTTAACAAAAAATAATCATATTTGCCTTTAATTTTACAAATTATTCAAAAAAAATAATTTTTTAAAAACCACTTACACAAATAAATGGTTTATACTTAGATTTTTTTTGCAAATTGAAATAAACATTTTTGAAATACCTTATTTTTTATTTGTTCAAAAATCAATTATGGCATAAAAATAGATATTTTATTTGCAAAACATTCTTTTGAACTACCGATATGAAAAACTATCTAAATTATATATCTTTTTTACTTGTATTTTTGTGGTCAATGCAATGCAGTTTTGCGCAAGAGCCTGTTCGTGGAACTGTGATCGATGAGCAAGGAGATCAGAAAAAGTCTGCAAAAGTTTCCATAGATGGTAGTGAGTTTTTTCAGACCAATAAAATGGGGATTTTTCAAATGATCTTGCCAAATAGTTCCCCTAAAAAAGCTGAAGTATTGATCGGAGGAAAAAATATTCTTGTAAAAAAATTAGATTATAACAAAGAAAATAATTCCATAACCATTACTATTGTTTCCGATCCTGCTTTGCATTTGAAAGGAAAAGTTGTAGATTCTAAGGGAAATAAAGTAGCAAATGCAAAGGTTATTCTTGACGGATTCAATCAGGTAAAACCTACTGTTACCAATTCGAATGGACTTTTTTCTATGGAATTGCCTTCTTCGGTCAAAAAACAAAATATAAAAGGTTTTATTGTGTTAGGAACGTTGATACAAGGAAATGACGTGGAAATACAAGAAGACGAATCTGGCTTGTCGGTCAATATTCGTTTAGACAAAGAAAGTGAAACCTTAAACACAAATAATAATCAACAAAATAAAAATGAGGGAGTACTAGAAGTTAAGAAAAAAGAATTAGGAACAGATACAAAGCAGGTCGTTCATGTGGTGATGTTTGACGAAAACAGCCAGCCTGTCAAAGAAGTGGAAGTAATTGTTCAAGATGACTCTTATATTACAGACCAACAAGGCAGATTTGAAGTGAAATGGGCGGTTTCTAAGGTAGATTCTCTAGGTGTGATTAGCTTTACTGTAGTCGGATTCGAAATTGTAAAAAAGTTTTTTGATGCCCGAAACGATTTGATGTATTTGTATGTTCACGACCCTTTGGCTGCGATGGAGGCTGTAGAAAATACAACAGCAAGCAAAGAAAACAAGGCTTTAGATACTGCAATGGCTAATTATGCAGTTTATTTTCATAGAATTGTAAATCAATTGGAACTTCGTAAACAAATGTTGATCGAAAAAAGTACACATATTAGAGAAGACATTGAGGATATTTCAATCCAATTACAAAAAGAAAAACTATCCCCTTCCCAACGCAAACGCTTGATGGATCACCTTAAAAGTTTAGAAGGAAAACTGGTTGAAACAGATATGGCTTTTGAACAAGTGGAGCAACAGACTCACACGGTTATTGATAAAATGGAAAATGTAATCAATGAAAAAGATGAACAAATTAATCAAATTAGCCGTGATTTAAAGCAAGACATCATCATTTTTGTTAGTGTGAGCATTGTTTTGTTAGTCATTGCCTTGGGTTCTTATTGGTTCGCTGCCAGAATTAAAAGACAAAATAAAGAGTTGGAGGCTCAAAAAGAGCAAATTCAACAACAAAAAAATGAATTAGAACAACAAAAAAATAAATTAGAAATTGCCTACAAAGACATTCAGGAGTTAAGTTCGATTGGACAAGAAATTACGGCAGCCATTGACTTTTCTACTTTGATAAAAATTGTAAATAAACACATTGAATCTTTACTTGGCGCAACTTCTTTTGGAGTTGGGGTAATCAATGAAAAGGAGCAAAGTTTGGAATATATTGAGTATATTCGTAATCAGCAAACTATGTCCAGAAGCGTACCTTTGAATAGTGCGGATTCTCGCTTGTCAGCTTGGTGCGCAAAAAATCAAAAAGACATTTATATTAATGATTTGGACAACGAATGGAAAAATTATTTGACTGTAAAAGATTATGATTTGACAGGAAAACCAAAATCGTTAATCTATTTGCCTTTGATGATCGAAAATAGATGTATTGGAGTAGTTACTGTACAAAGTAGTCAAAAAAATGCCTTTGACGATTTGCATATACAAATGTTAAAAACGCTAGAATCATACATTGCGATTGCTCTGTTCAACGCCAATGTTTATGAAGAAATGCGAAGCAAGAATAAAAAAATTACAGACAGCATCAGATATGCGCAAACCATTCAGGAAGCTATTTTGCCTACCAAAAATGCAATGCAAGAATCTTTAAAAGAATTTTTTGTAATTTATAAAGCAAAAGATATTGTTTCAGGAGATTTTTATTGGTTTTCGAGCATTAAAGACAACGGAAATACTAAAAACTTTGTTGCTGCCATCGATTGTACTGGTCATGGCGTTCCTGGTGCATTTATGTCTATGATCGGAAATAATTTGCTGATCGAAATTATTAATCAGCAAAAAGTTTATGATACCGCTTCTATTTTGAACAAATTAAGCATAGGCGTAAAAGTCATTCTTAAACAAGACGAAAAAGACAATGATGACGGTATGGACGTTTGTTTGTGTTTGATAGAACCTCAAAATGTAGAACAAAGTAGAATTACATTTACAGGAGCAAAAAGACCTTTGTATTTCATCAGACACAAAACCCAAAAATTACAACGTTTGCGTGGTGATCTTAAATCGGTTGGTGGTTGGCAAAATCAAAATTTTGCTTTTACCAAACAAGAAGTTTTATTAGAAAGAGGGGATATGCTTTACCTTACTTCTGACGGACTCATCAGCCAACAAAGCAAAACAAACGAAAAATACGGTACTGAACGTTTTGAGAATTTGTTGCAAGCTAATTTTACTTTGCCCGTAGAAATGCAAAAAGAAATTATGGAAAGGTCTATTGAGTTGCACCAAGAAGGAGTGGAACAACGAGATGATCTTACTATTTTGGGAATAAGAATTTAGATAGACATGACAAGTTTTTTAACTTGTCATGTCAAAAATATTAACCTTCTACCGTTCTGATGGCTTCGTCATGAACGAGTTTGTACAAACGACCTACAAAATTTTTGTCTAATGCCAATTTATCACCCCATTCTGCTCTGCTTTGCAAAATTCTGGTATATCTGTCCACATCAAAAACAGTAACGTTATTGTCTTTTTTGTATTGACCCAAAGCTTTCACAATTTCCATTCTTGCTCCCAAACTTTCGATGATTTCTTTGTCGATTCTGTCAATTTTTTTACGAAGTTCATCAATTTGGTTTACAAAATCTGCATCATCAGACGATGGTTTTCTTATTTTTAGTTCGTGCAAAATTTCGCTCAAACGCATTGGCGTTACTTGTTGTTTGGCATCACTCCACGCATTGTCAGGATCAATATGAGATTCGATCATCAAACCGTCATAATTTAAGTCTAAGGCTTTTTGCGAAACCTTAAAAATCATATCACGTCTTCCTGTAATGTGGCTTGGATCGCAAAACATAGGCAAATTAGGCAAACGGCTTTTCAAATCAAGAGCCAACTGCCACATCGGCGCATTGCGATAATCCGATTTTTCCAAAGTTGAAAAACCTCTGTGCAAAGCTGCCAATTTAGTGATTCCCGCGCCATTAATTCTTTCAAAAGCACCTAACCATAATTCTACATCAGGATTAATTGGGTTTTTGATGATTACGGGAATATCTACGCCTTTTAAGGAATCGGCAATTTCTTGAATTGTAAACGGATTTACGGTACTTCTAGCACCAATCCAAAGCACATCAACACCATATTTAAGTGCAAGTTCTACGTGTTGCGGATTTGCAACTTCTGTGCTGGTAGGTATTTTTAGCTCTTTTTTAACATTAGCAAGCCATTGCAAACCAACTTCACCCACACCTTCAAACGAATTTGGACGAGTACGCGGTTTCCAAATTCCTGCACGCAACACATCTACGTCTGTATTTTCAACAATTTGCTTGCAACTTGCAAACAACTGCTCTTCGGTTTCTGCACTGCACGGACCTGCTATGACAAAGGGCTTTTTTTTGACAACACCCCAAGATTCTAAAGGACTAATTTCCATATCGATTTCTTATTAAAAATAAAAATTGAAAAGATTAAAAGCTAAATAGCTAATAACCAATAAGTTAAATAAAGTTCAAAAGTTTCAGCACTTTTGCTACTTTTAAATTCTCAAATATAGTGAAAAAAATAGAAAACAAAAAAAATGGAATTAAAAAAGTAGAGTAAAGATTTTTATTTGCTTTTAAGCTATCTTTGCAAAAAAAAATATTTCCACTTTACGAAAATGAAACAAAAATATAGTCTTTCAATCTTGGTTTTCATAGCAGTCTTAATTATTTCGGCTTGGGTTTATTATTTTGCCAAATCAGAACAAAAAATTGAAAAATTGGCAGATCAAAATGTGCAAAATGTTCAAAAAACAATGATAAATGGCACTATACAACCCGAAAAAGAATACTTTGTTCAGGCAGATTTAACGGGTGAAATTTTGGAAATGTTTGTTAAAGAAGGTGATTCTGTGGTAAAATCTCAAATCTTGTTTAGTGTTTTGCCTGAAAAAGAAACAACTTTTTTGGCAGATTTGCAAACAAAAATGGAAGGCTACAAAAATGATTTGTCCGAAATAAAAACCGAATTGGAAATTACCAAAACCGAATTTGTGAACGCCAAACAAAAATCGGATCGAGCAAAAATGGCAGATTTGCAAATAAAACTCAATAATTTTGCACAAACTCTCGAAAAAGCTCGCCTAAACGTGATCAAATCCGAAAATTTATTGAAAGAATCGAAACAAAAATTGGTGGCAGTCAATGTTTTGGCAAATACAAATGGCATTATTTCTCAAATTATTTTGCCAAAATCTTCAAAAATTACAGAAAATTCTACAAAAGTTTTGGTCATTGCAGACCTACAAATGCTCGAAATATTTTGCAAAATCTCACAAAAAAATATGATAAATCTAAATTTGGGCGACAGCGCGAAAATTGAAGTCGAAAATTTGGAAAATAAAGAAATTCGAGGAATTTTAAGACAAATTGTTCAAAAAAATGATTCTTCGGAAGTAAAAATCAAGATTTTAAATGAATATTTGCAAAAAAATCCGCTAAAAGTTGGACTTCAAGCAAAAATAATTTTTACCCAAAAAATATAAAATGAGGTAAAAAATAATTCAGGATTTGGAAAAACAAGAAAATGATTAGATTTGCATAAAATATTTCTAACAGTTACCAAACCAAATCATGAAACCAGAAATTATTAGTAAAACCAATAGTATTTTTCAAAAAGTATTTGAAGACAAAAATCTCCAAATCAACGAAAATATGAGTGCAAAAGATGTTGCAAAATGGGATTCTTTGAACCATTTGAGCATGATCTCCGAAGTAGAAAGTGAGTTTGGTATCAAATTCAAACTTAAAGAGCTTGTTGCCATGCAAAATGTTGGCGATTTGCTTAAAGCCATTGAAAGTAAATTGTAAAAAAAATTCACGTTTGTCAATATTTAAGCCTTGTCAAACGTGAAAAAATAAACGTTAAAAAATGCTAACATACACTATTCAACAATTAGCTTTGAGAAACGGCACAGAAAAACCTGAAATTTGGTGTGCTTATCAAGGTTTAATTTATGATTTGTCAAAATCTCGGCTTTGGCGAGATGGCAAACATTATCAACATTGGGCAGGACAAGATTTGACTGAAGAATTAGCCCAAGCACCACATACTGCCAATGTTTTTGACAAATTCACAGTCATAGGAAAATTAGTAAAATCAGATTTATGAAAAAAATCATTATTGCCATTGACGGTTATTCTGCCTGCGGAAAAAGTAGCACCGCCAAATTGGTTGCCAAACAACTCAATTACGCCTACATTGATACGGGGGCAATGTATCGAGCTGTTACCTTGTATTTTTTGCAAGAAAAAACAAACTTTCAGAGCTATTCAGAAGTGGAAAAAGCCTTAGAAAAAATCAATATTTCTTTTGAAAGAAATCCCGAAAATCAGGCAAATGAAACATTTTTGAACGAAGTAAATGTAGAAAATTCGATCAGAAATATGGAAATTGCCTCCAGAGTCAGCGAAGTGGCAAGTTTGTCGGCAGTCAGAAAATTTTTGGTTGCTCAACAACAAAAAATGGGCGAAAAAAAAGCAGTAGTTTTGGATGGCAGAGACATTGGAACGGTAGTTTTTCCGAAGGCTGAACTCAAAATTTTCATGACTGCAGACGCAGACATACGCGCTCAACGCCGCCAAGACGAATTGCTTGCTAAGAATGAAAAAGTCGCGCTAGACGAGATTAAAAGGAACTTATTAGAACGAGATTATGCTGATTCTAATCGAGCAGATAGCCCTTTGCGCCAAGCAGACGATGCCAAAATAGTGGATACCACACACTTGACTATGGAGCAACAGGTAAGCAAAATTATTGAGTTGGCTCACCAAAAAATTTTTTAGTAAAAAAATTAGGAATATTTTTTACAGTTCATTAGCTTTGTCTTATTACTAAAATTATTTTTTAACCCCAAAACTATAAATCAAATGGGAATAGCTGTTGGCTTAATTTCCGGCTTTATCGCCATTATTGTTGGTTTAGTATTTTTGTTTCGGTACATTTTGGATAACAGTTCTAAAAAACTGATTGCTTCAAATGCTGTCCACGACGGTTTGATTAAAAAACAGCCCGTAGTAGACGCAAATAGGTATTCAGGTCTGTTTTTCAATTTGGGAATTATTCTTACACTTGCCTTGTGCTACTTTATTTTTGAGTTAAAGCAGTATGAGGAAAAAGAAATTGTAGAATTAGGAGCAAACGAAGCAATCGAAGAGAATGTGATAGACATTCCTGTTACTGAACAAAAACCACCTCCACCACCGACAATTGTGATGCCAGAAATTGTTGCAGTTTCTAACGATCAAAAAATCGAAGAAACGAAGATTAATCTTAGTTCAGAAACTTCTGAAGAGGTTGTTATTGAAAAGGCTGTTGCTCCCGAAGTAGTGGTAGAAGAAGTAAAAGAGGAGGTAGAAGAAATTTTCCAAATTGTGGAAGACCCTGCTAAACCTGTTGGAGAAATGACCACGTTCTACAAGTATGTAGGAAAAAGTCTTACTTATCCTTCCCAAGCTAAACGTATGGGGGTAGAAGGTAAAGTGTACATTCAGTTTGTCGTTGACAAAGACGGTAGCTTGACGGATGTAAAAGTAATGAAAGGAATTGGTGCAGGTTGCGACGAAGAAGCCGCAAGAGTAATTAAAGAAGCACCAAAATGGATTCCTGGTAAACAACGCGGGAAAGCCGTAAAACAAAGAATTGTAATGCCTATTACCTTTAAATTAGGTTAATAAAAAATTCCAATTTCCACCCAAAATTGGAATTTTTTATTTTAAATTCCCAAAACTACATTTCCTCTAATTTCTTTAAAGTAACTTGTACAAAATCCAATCGAACATCTTGTTTAGAAATTACTTTAAACATAAAACGTTGAGTATGAACCACATCATCAACTTGTGGAATGTTTTTGGTTTCAGAAATAATATAACCGCCCAAAGTATCATAATCGCCTTCTGGAATTTCCCAAGAATATTTTTCGTTCAGAAAATCTACTTCAAGCCTTGCACTGACAATAAAATTTTTGTTATCTAATTGTTTGACATCATTGTTTTCTTCGTCAAATTCGTCATTGATTTCGCCAAAAATTTCTTCCATAACGTCTTCAATGGTAACCAAACCCGAAGTTCCACCAAATTCATCAACGACCAGAGCAATGCTTTTTCGTTCAGAAATAAAATCAATCATCAGTTCATTAGCAGATTTGGTTTCAGGAATAATTAAAAGCGGGGACAAAATACTCTCTATATCCACAGGTTTTTTAAACAAATCAATAGAATGACAATAGCCCATAATATTATCAATAGAACCATTAAAAACAATGATTTTAGAAAAACCACTTTCTACAAAAGTGTTTATCAAATTCGTAATTCCATCATTTTTATCAACAGCGATCATTTCTTTTCGAGGCACCATGCAATCGCGCACTTTTAAGCCCTTAAATTCAACGGCATTTGCAAAAATTTTGGCATCTACATCATTTGTACTTTCTTCGTGGCTAATGTTACTAATGTAATGATTTAGCTCGTTTAGTCCAAAAGTGGGTTTGGGTTCTTTGTATTCTGCCCGAAACACGTGAGTAATCAGGAATTTAGACGTATTTACGACCACATAAACACAAGGATAAAGAATTTTGTAAATGATTTGGATTGGCAAAGCGAAAAAATCTAGTAACTTTTCAGGGTTGATCAAGGAAAGGCTTTTGGGCAAAAATTCCGCCACCACCAACACAAGCAAAGTAGAAACCAATGACTGCACCACCATTGCCACAATACTCAAAGTAGTTTCGTTTTGAATGACAATATGTGTTTGGATAAACTGAATAATTGGAATATCCAAAATTTTAGCCATAAAAATACCATAAATTACCAAAGAAACCGTATTCCCAATCAACATTGAGGTAATGAAATAGGAAGGTTTTTGGCTAAAATTAGAAAAAATAACCCCACTTAATTTACCTTTTTGTCGTTGAAGTTCGATGTGTAGGCGGTTGGCGGAGATAAAAGCCAGTTCTGTTGCAGAAAAAAGAGCAGAAAAAAGCAAAGAAATAATAATGTAAATATTTTCGGTTTCCATAATTAGAGATTTGATAGGCAATTTAATTATTTTATTTTAATAAATAAAGCCCTTCACTTTTATTTTTTACGTTTTGATGATTTTGGTTTTGAATCATTTTGAACTACTTTTTTTGCTGGTTCGGTCTTTACTTCGTTTTTAGTTTTATATCTATAAACCATTAATAAAGCAAAAACGAGCATAAAAAGCCAATAACTTGCTAAAATTCCATGCAAAAATAATTGGTGCATACCCATTGCCAAAAAACTGACGGCAGATGATAAAAGAACAACATTTATGAGTTTCATAAGCTAAAATATTTGCAAAATTAATAAAAATTATAAAACTTGGGCTAAATTTTTTATTATTATGAAAAACCTTTTTTGTATTCTGTTATTTTTAACATTTATATCCTGTTCAAAAAAAATTATGGGACAATCTATTTCGCCACAAATATTGCAAAATATTGAAGAAATACGCAAAAAAAATGCTCCTGACAAGCGAACCGCCATGTTTTTGGTAGAAACTGCCCTCGAAAATGGGCAAATTCGTTGGAAAGTTGAAACCGATCAAGCGCAAGCAAAAACCGATTTGCTCGCAAAATTTTCTGATCT
>RDXG01000176.1 GCA_004292785.1 Bacteroidota bacterium | reverse complement strand
TTCGGTAACTTTGGTTTTTCTTATATAATCTAGTAAAGATGTTTTTCCATGATCAACGTGTCCCATGATCGTAACGATTGGCGCACGATCTAGCAAGTCAGCAGGATCATCTATTTGTTCTAACAAAATTTCGCTTTCTTGTTCAGCCGAAGTAAATTCTACTTCAAAGCCAAATTCGTCTGCAATAATTGTAATTGCCTCTGCGTCAAGTCTTTCGTTGATTGAAATAAACATTCCAAAAGACAAACATTTAGAAATTACTTCATTTACAGAAACGCCCAACAAAGTAGATAAATCGTTTGCAGAAATAAATTCTGTAACTTTCAACAATTTGCTGTTTACTTCTCCTGCCTCTGCTTCTTGCTTTCTGTTGTAAGCTGCTTTTTTATCTTTTTTGTTTTGACGGCGATTAATTACTTGTTTGGTAGTTTTGCTTCCACTCAAACGAGCCAAAGTTGCCTTAATTTTATCCTGAATTTCTTTGTCCGTAATTTCAGTTTTTACCTCTGGCGTAGTGCTAGTGGCTGGTCTGCGACGGTTATTAGGATTATTATTTCCACCACCTGCATTGTTATTATTCCTATAAGGTGGTCTGTTTTGCTGACCATAAGGAATTTTGTTTGGGGTGTTAGGATTTCTGTTTGGATTGCTCGAATTTGCGTGTATCGAAGTAGTCGACGTATTGGTAGTAGTCGATGTATTCGGTGTATTGCTATTTGGAGTATTTGTATTGTTGGTACTCCTATTTTGGTTCGAAGCTTGATTGTTTGTATTATTGGTTCGTTGCTGATAAGGACGACGATTTTGATTATTGCCATCGTTCCGTCTTTGGTCAGGTCTTGAATTATTATTTGGAGAATGATTGCTTCGTTCTCGGTTATTGTTATTTTGCTGCACATTCGGATTTGGATTTGGTGTGCTTGTAACGCCATCTTTATTCACCGAAGGAGCATTATTATTGGTATTATTATTTGCATTTACTGCGCTAGCAATCGTATTTCCGTTGCCTTCCGACTGACCATTTCTGATTCGTTTGCGTTTGCGTTTGTTGCGCTTATTTTTACTGTCATCTGAAGATGCCACAGGTTTTGCCACAGGTTGTGGTTTTTTCTTGGCTCTTGGATCGGGAAGTTCTATTTTGCCCAAAACTGTGAGTCCTTGCAAACGATCTGCCTTTGCCTCGATGAGTTCCATCGGAATTTCTTTTGGCAATTCTACAGCAGGAGTAATTACAGGTGCAGCTACGTTTTCAGACGACTCTGTTTTTTCGGAGTTTTTGTCTGTAATCACTGGGTTTTGCGCTTGTCCTTCTAGGGCAGGTTTGCGTTTTTTACGACGACGTTTGCGTTTGCGTTTGGTAGGTTCGTCACCTACGACAGCAGGGGCATCTTTAACAAAAGAAACTTTTTCTAATTTAAAGTCTTTGCCGCCATTGTTGTTTTTTTTATTCAATTCGTCAAGATTTATTTTATCCACGACTTTTAAACCAGCTAATTGAGGTTTTACCAATCTTGCATCTTGGTTACGATTTTGGTTACGGTTTTTGAATGGGTTTTCTTTGACCGTTTTATTATCTTCGGAAGACATATTTTTAATAAAAATTTGAGAATCATCTTCGTCCTCTTTTTTCTTGTGATCCCTTTGATTTTGGTTACTGATCACAATATTTTCTTGGTTTTTTGTACCAATGGTCAAACCTGATGCCTCTTGCTTAGTGGCAATAGATGACGCAAACTCCTTAGAAAGCATATTAAACTGTTCGGAGGTTATCTTGGCATTTGGACTGTTTTCAATCACGTATCCTTTCGAGGCAAGATGCTCTCGCAGTGTAGAACTGCCTACGTTGAGTTGTGTAGCCACTTGGCTTAAACGCATCATTTTTATGTCTGACATAGTCAAATCTTTGTATTTTTTTAGTAAATGTTTAGCTACATGGCTTTCTTAATTTTAGGATAAAAATTTTTGGAGAAACGACTGAGAGAAACATGATCTCTATCAACCTTACGAAAGTATATCGAGCATTATTCAAAATGCAAAAAATAGTGAACTTTACATATATTTCCTAAAAAATGTTAAAAAAGCCTTTCAAAAAAATACGGATTTCTGAATTTCCATATTTTCTATAAATTAATTTTGCAAATTTACGCTATTATTAGCAACAAACAAAGAAATTCGCAAACTAATAAAAAAATATTTTTAAAAAAAATAAATTTTCATATTTTTAAATACAATTTCTGCAAGATTTATATTTATTTTTGGACTAAAAATACTTTAAGAAATTCTTTGAAAATATTGTGTAATTCAATCATTTAGTCATTGAATTATTTGAAAAAACTAATTTGAGGAATAGAAAAATCCCTTGAAAACTAAATTTCAAGGGATTTTTAAAGGGAAATTAATGGGTTTCGAACCCACGACCTCCTGAACCACAATCAGGCGCTCTAACCAGCTGAGCTATAACTTCCGTTTTGTTGTTGCAAAGGTAATTATTAATTCTAAAAAAACAATAATTTATTGAAAAAAATTTAAAAAGTTTTTTTTATTCGATTCAACTGAATATTCTTTTTTGACTTTTTGATGTGCTTTCATGCCAAATTCCGCCCTTAACTCATGATTTTCTATCAATAAAACTAACTTTTGCTCCCACTCTAAGGCATTTTTGCACAAAAAACCGTTTTCTCCGTCTTCTATAATTTTTGCATTTACGCCCACAGGCGAAGCCAAAGTAGGAATTCCCAAAACCATGTATTGCAAAGCCTTAAAACCACATTTGCCATCAGACCAACGATCAGCACTTAAAGGCATAATTCCAATATCAAATTTTAACAAATCCTGAATTTCATTTTCTTTTGTCCAAAAAATAAAATTTAAGCTATCTAATTGAAAATCAGGCTTTTGGTTCGCAATAACTACAAACTGAATCGGGTATTTTTTGGATAATTTTTGGATAATTGGCACAATTTCCTGCAAATATTTAAGCGTAGAATGTGTACCAGTCCAACCAATAACGATCTCTTTTTTGGCTTCATGTTTTTTTTGTTGATCGTGCAAATTCAAATCAATAGTAGTCGGATTATAG
>RDXG01000175.1 GCA_004292785.1 Bacteroidota bacterium | reverse complement strand
GTGTCCGCCTGCCAAACTCGATGCGCCAATCAAATGCACATCATTTTCGGCGGCTTGGCGAGCCACTTCTTCAGGCGTTTGAAACAAAGAACCTATATCAACATCAAAACCCAAATCGGCAAAACTACTTGCAATCACTTTTGCCCCACGATCATGCCCGTCTTGTCCCATTTTTGCGATCATAATTCGCGGTCTTCTGCCGTCGAGTGCTGCAAATTTGTCTGAAAGTGTTTTGGCTTTCAAAAAATCTTCATTTTCTGCCGATTCTTGTGCATAAACCCCCGAAATGGTTTTGATCACGGCTTTGTGTCTGCCAAAATATTTTTCGAGAACGTCTGAAATTTCGCCTAAAGTTGCGCGTTTTCTGGCGCAAATTACTGCCAATTCCAACAAATTTCCTTCACCTGTTTTGGCACAATTTCCCAAATTTTCTAGCGCAATTTCCACTTCTGCGGTATTTCTTTCGGCTTTTAGCTGTTTCAAGCGTGCCAACTGCGATTCTCTGACTTCTGCATTGTTTACTTCCAACAAATCAATTTCTGTTTTTTCGGAAGTTTTGTAAGAATTTATGCCAATAATTTTGTCTTTTCCTGCATCAATTCGGGCTTGTTTTCGGGCGGCAACCTCCTCAATTCTCATTTTTGGCAAACCTGTTTCGATGGCTTTTGCCATTCCGCCCAAATTTTCTACTTCTTGTATCAATTCCCAAGCTCTGTTTGCTAATTTTTCTGTCAAATATTCGACATAAAACGAACCCGCCCAAGGATCGACTGCTTTGCAAACTTCGCTTTCTTTTTGGATAAAAATTTGTGTATTTCGAGCAATTTTTGCCGAAAAATCGGTGGGCAAAGCAATGGCTTCGTCTAAAGAATTGGTATGTAAAGATTGCGTTCCGCCAAAAACTGCCGACATTGCCTCGATATAAGTTCTGGAAACATTGTTAAAAGGGTCTTGTTCGGTCAAACTCCAGCCTGATGTTTGGCAATGCGTTCTCAACGCCATCGATTTTTCGTCTTTGGGGTCAAATTGTTTGATAATTTTTGCCCAAATCAAACGTCCTGCCCGCATTTTTGCAATTTCCATAAAATGATTCATTCCTATTGCCCAAAAAAACGACAAACGCGGCGCAAAATCATCTATTTTTAAACCGTGATTCAAACCCGTTCTCACGTATTCCAAACCGTCTGCAAGGGTGTACGCCAATTCCAAATCTGCACTTGCGCCCGCTTCTTGCATATGATAACCGCTAATGCTAATCGAGTTGAATTTGGGCATTTTTTCGGAAGTGTAGCGAAAAATATCTCCAATAATCCGCATACTTGCCTGTGGCGGATAAATGTAGGTATTTCTGACCATAAATTCCTTTAAAATGTCGTTTTGGATAGTTCCACTCAACAATTCGGCTTTTACGCCTTGCTCTTCGGCGGCTACAATAAAAAACGCCATAATTGGCAAAACTGCACCGTTCATGGTCATGGAAACCGACATTTTGTCTAGCGGAATTTGATCAAACAAAATTTTCATGTCCAAAACCGAGTCAATGGCTACTCCTGCTTTGCCCACGTCGCCCACCACACGCGGATGATCGGAGTCGTAGCCTCTGTGAGTCGCCAAATCAAAGGCAACAGACAAACCTTTTTGCCCTTGTGCCAAATTTCTGCGGTAAAACGCATTGGATTCGGTGGCGGTAGAAAAACCTGCATATTGGCGAATTGTCCAAGGCTGTAAAACGTACATTGAAGCGTAGGGACCTCGCAAAAAAGGGGCGATTCCTGCGGTAAAATCTAGGTTTTGGTTGTTTTCAATATCCTTTTTTGTGTATTGCGGTTTTACCAAAATCCGTTCGGGAGTTTGCCATTCTTCTGTTTGTGGCAAAGTCGGAATATCTCGTTTTTTTTGCCTAATTTCCTGAAAAGAAATGTTTTTGAGTGTTTTTTTCATGTTTGCGTAGGGTTAGGTTTTTTTTATGGTTTACGAAAAATTTTGCTTTTTATCTTAAAAAGATGTTTATTTTCTACAAATAAAACCTTATTTATCCAAACTTTTTAACAGAAGTTCGTGCAAACGTTCATTTTCTTTTTTCAGATCGGCAATGCGATCTTCGTAATTTTTTTGTATAACTTCTAATACTAATTTATCGTTAAAAATATAACTGTTAGTTATATTAGAATGATTGTTTAATTGGCTAGTTATCAATCTTTTTTCATCAAAAGTGATGATTTCTTCTATTTTGATATTTAAGGTTTTAGCAATTTGTTCTAGCCTGCTATACGGAACATCTACTGCGCCTTGCTCTATTTTGCTATAACCTGCTTGGCTCATTTCCAGCTTTTCTGCCATGTATTCTTGCGTAAAATTGCGCAATTCACGTACTTTTTTTATTTTGATGCCGATGGTGGTCATTTTTTAGAATTGTTAAATTGTATATTTTTCTTAGTCTTTATTGCGTAAATCTTCTATTTGTTCAGTGGTCAAACCTGTTAGTTTAGCAATAATTTTGTTGTCAAAACCTTCTGAAATAGCATTTTGCGCAATTTCGACAGCCTTTTGTAATTTCGCCTCATATTCATAAACTTCCTTTGCGCTTTCTGCTGCGTTGCTGTTTTTGGTTTCGCGCATTTCTTCAGGGCTAAGGCGTTCATAATCAATGATTTCGACTACTTTTCGGATTCCTTCATTGTCCAAATTTACATCAGGATTTTCGGGATGTTTAATAGATTCTTTAACCAAAGTTAGCCAATCTTTGTAGCCTTGAGGAGTGGTATTTTTGATATGGTTATGATTCAAATAAATCAATTTATGTCCAAAAACATCATATTCTTTGCCATCAAGGTCAAAAAGATTGCTGTAATGGAACAAAATATCACTTGCTACCAACATATTTTGCCTGTTGCGCGCTACATACTTACTTGTGAATACCGCAATTGTGTAAACCACTCTGTCCGTTTTGTATTCTCTTGAAGTGCGTTGCATTTCTGCGATTGCCATGTTGTGATAAAGCAAAAAGCGGTCAAAATTATAGTCATAATCTACTTTTTGGATTTCTACAACTACTCTTTTGTCTTTGCTTTCTGCGAAAATATCATATTTAAAATCGAT
>RDXG01000252.1 GCA_004292785.1 Bacteroidota bacterium | reverse complement strand
GGATAATTTTCTTTGAAATAATGCGTTACCCCCAAATTATTGTAAGAAGTTGCTACGTCAGGATGCTTTTCTCCAAAAAGTTCTTTTCGCATATCTAAAGAATTTGAATAATAATTCAATGCTTTATCATATTCCCCAATTAAGTAATGTGTAATTCCAATATTGTTATAAGAAGTGGCAATTTCTGGGTGAACATTACCAAAAAGTTCTTTTCTAAGGTTCAATGCTTTGTTATAATATTCGAGAGCTTTGTCATATTCGCCTTTTTGTGCATACGATGACCCTAAATTGCTATAAGAAGTGGCAATTTCTGTATTTTTTTCACCTAATAAACTTTTCCAAATCTCTGCTGCCTTGTTTAGGTTTTCTAATGCCAAATTATAATCACCTTTGGAATGGTAGGCACTGCCAATATTATTGTAAGAATTTGCTACTGCCACATTTTTTTCACCAAGCAAGGCTCTTCGCATTTCTAGTGCAATGCTATGATATTCAATTGCTTTTTCATTATTTTTTTTGGAGGAATAGGAAACGCCAATATTGTTGTAAAGTTGTGCAATTTCGATGTGCCTATCTCCAAATATTTTTTTTCGAATTTCTAATGCCCTAAAAAAACTATTTAATGCCTGTTCATGTTTGCCCATCGAATTCATACAAGCACCTATGTTGTTGTAATCATTTGCTACATTTGCATTTACTTCTCCGCCCAGCAGTTTGCTGTGTGTGCGTAGTGCTTTCTGAAAATACTCTTGTGCATTTTCGTAATCACCTTTTAAAAAGAACCCGTTGGCAATGCTGTTATAAGAACTTGCCCATAACAAATGTTCGCCCATAGTAGATTTTTTAACAATTTCGAGTTCCTTCAAAAAATAATCGATTGCCAAATCGTAGTTTCGTAATTCTTTATACATACTGGCAACATTTCCAAAAGAAGTTGCCAAAATTGCGTTTTCGTTGCGTAATTTTTTTTCTCTAATTCTCAAAGCCTCCAAAAAATAATCTAAAGCAGTCTGAAAATCACGTTTTTTACTGTGTCCAATGCCAATAAAAGTCTGTGTATTAGCCACAATAAGATGATCTCCTTTATAAAGCAAAATTCTAATTTCCAAAGATTTTTGTAAACTACTAATTTGTTGTATATAATCTTCTGTGCGAAAGTAGGTCAAACCTAAACTATAATAAGCATCTGCTACTTGTTTATTTTTTCCATTCCTTCTTTTTTCATTGGATTTAATGATGGTTTTGAGCAACTGTTCGGCTTCTGAATATTTTTCAGTAGCAATATGGTTATTCGCTATTTCATTAAGTATGTCCCAGTATTTATTAAAGGATTTGGTTTTTGTATATAAATTTCCTGCATTTTTAAAATTAGCAGTAGAACTATCATAATTATTGGCTTGCCTATATTTTAGTCCTTTTGTAAAAAACTGTGCAGCTTTGATGTTCAACAAACTATCTTGAGCGCGATTGGTGTTTTGTGCAAAAGTTATATTTGCCAAAAAACCAAAACATACCACTAAAATTAATATTTTTTTCATTTGATGTCAGATTTATATTCAAATTTAGGCTAAAAATCCAAAAAAGCAATCATTTTCTAATTTTAATAATTAAACTAAAAACTAAATTCAATTTATTAAAAAAAGTTCATTAAGTTGAAAGAAAATTTTATGCCATAAATTAAATACCAATCAAAAAAAGGCTTTGGATAAACTAAAATTTATAATTTTCTTTGCACATAATTTTTATTTCACCAAAAAAAGTTAATGAAATATACTATTCAAACTCTTAAAAAGTTAGAAAATCAGATTAGCGAATCAGGTTTTCATTTGCGTTATGAAAAAGGAAGTTTTAAAGCAGGTTATTGTGTATTAAAACAAACAAAAATTGTGATCGTGAACCAATTTGCAACTTTGGAAGGAAAAATAAATTGTTTGCAAGAAATTATTAAAATTTGGGAAGAATCTAAAGAGATTCTTGACTAATTGAAACAAAAAACGCTGCCTAAACCATAGACAGCGTTTTTATTTTATCTTTTAAAGCCAAGTACTGCACCACCGCAATAACTATTTGAGTCTTTAAAAGAGAATCTCAAATAATAGATACCTGTAGCTTTGCAAACATAAATCCAACCTTCATAGAATTTGTTTGCTTGAAAACTTGTTGCCAATTCTACTCTTTTGGCGTCAAATAAAGTAGCTACAATACCAGTGGCTGCATCATCTTTACTTTGCATAATAATTCTGTACTTTGTATCTTTACTGAATACACAAGTATATTCAATATCTTTTCGCTGACCGCCTTTTCCATCAATTTTGAAACTTTTGATGAAAGTATATCCGTCATTGAGTTTTTTTAAGCTGATATTACTGTATAATTCAGAGTCGCAATCTTGCGCAAAAGAAACAGAAGTACCAACCATGAGAAAAAGTAAAAAGAAAATAGATACTTTTAGGTTTTTCATAGGAAATTAGTTTAAATGAAAATTATTTTACCATTTTACCACGTACGCCCTTGACAAGGCTCGTAATCAAAGAAATATCTTTGTCTGTAATTTGTACAGAACTTACCGCATCACTGTTATATACCAATGCACCATTAGATTCTGTAAGCAATGATTTTCCTTTTGAAGTAGCAATCGTAATTTTTGAATAAACTAATGAAAGTTGTTTCATATCTGCGACAATTCCTTCAAAATTTGGTTGTGTTTTATAAAAATCTAATACTTTTTGGATTTGTTCCACAGCAATTTTCTGTTCCCCGATTTTTTCCTTCAATTTTACATTAGGAGTTTGTTCGTAAACCAAAGTAGTTAAATACATGGCTTCTATCCAACTGCCTGTCAAAATCAGGATACTCATATTTTCTCGGTTTTGATCTTTTAAATGTTTGTTGATCAAATCCATGTTTTGTTGAGTTTGTTTTAATAATTCTGGCAAATTACTGCTGCTTGATGCCAATTTTTTAACAGCATCATAATCAAAGAACTGCCCAATATTCAAACCGTTAGCCAAACTGCGAACAGCATCAAGATAATTAATCACGTCTTGATTTTTTTCGTATAAGTTTGCATAACCCAAATCTGTGCTATAAATACCCAAATTTAGAGCTTTTTTATGGCTCATGGTATAATTTTCAACAAATTTTGGATTGTTTAGGCTTGATCCATTGTATTGAGAACTAATTTCTTTGATCAAAAAAGAAATTTCTATTGGTGATGGAATAGATTGCAAAATATTTGATACATCATCACCATTTCCGCCTTTTGGTCGTGTGAAAGCACTACTTACCAACAATAGCGAAAAAGCAAGCAAAATAATATTTAGTTTTTTCATCAGATTTTGTAGTTTAGCATTAAAAATCTTTTTTTTGTTTAATAATAACAAAATATTTGCCAAGCCTTTCATAATCACTGCAAAGATACAAGAAATTAACGAATGAAACAAAATAAAGATTGCTATTAGAAAACAAACAAACAGAGCAATTTATTATTTTGCCCTGTTTGTATATTTTTTAATGCCTATTCAGCCTGCTTTTTTTTGAATTTTGTTTTAAAAGCAGTCCATTTTCCTTTTAGATTCAATTTATTAAAAAATGCACTTAATTTTTCTGCCAAGCCCATTTTTTTGACAAAATTGATCTTATCAAAAAATGCACCATAATCCACAGAACCCATCGCATGAACGGCTTTGGACAATAAGTCAAAATAAAGTGTAATGAAAAAACTTACTGTAAATAACCAAATAACCAATACATTGAAATAGTAAGTGTTAAAATAATAACCAAAAAGATGTTTTTTAGGTGCGTAAAAATGTGAACGATAATCCAATAAATGATTGAAACGCGTTGGTTTCAAAAAAATTGGGTCAGAAAGTTGCACCAAACGACCTACATCGGAAGTGATTTTTTCTTTTACGTTTATATTTTTTACTACTTCTTCCAAACTTTCATTAAAATATTGGTTTTTCAACATTGCCAAAGAATCCGCAGGATATTTTCCTTTGATGATGTCTTGTTTGTCTGTTGAATTGTTATTTTTATTGTTATAAAACTCTTTTACTTCTTCAAAATATGCTTTTACTTCTTCTACCACTTCGGGAGTAAATGCTTCCAATTTGAAATTTTCATTCAAATTTAGGCTTTTGAAGTTTTTACGATATTCGTCAGATTTTAGTTCATTTTTAATCAAATCTAATTCGTAAGCAATGAGTGTACTCAAAGAATCAGAAGGTTTTTTGTCAAATTCTTTTTTGTAATTCAAACATTTGTCTAATTTTCGGTCAAGTTCGGGCAACCAAAAAGATACTTTATAGTTTGCTACACTTTCTTCTGTTTCCAAATTGAAAAACAATTTTTCGAATGGATTATTTTTGAATTGTTCAACCGTAATTGCTTCATAAGCCCAACGAGAAACCCACATATCTGCAATTAAAGGCACTTTTCCTTTTTCAGAAATGGTATCATTGAGTTTTTCGAAACGAAAAATTGCTCCACTCAAAATCATTTGCGGAATCAACAACAACGGAATCAGAATATAAACTGTAACCGCAGAGTCGAAAGAAGACGAAATATTCAAGCCCAAAACATTAGCAAAACAAGAAACAGAGAACAAAACGAGCCAATAAGTAAAATTCATGTCCCGAATATCCAAAATATAGCTGCCAATGATCACAAAAGTAAACATTTGAACCGCAGACAAGGAAAACAAAATAATTACTTTCGAAGACAAATAACTCAAATTACTTAAATTCAAGAAAGCCTCCCGCTTTTTAATTTTTCTGTCCCTAATAATTTCTTCTGCACTCACACTCAAACCCATGAACAAAGCCACAATAATCGAGATCAAAATATAGGCAGGAATATTGTCATTGTACCTAAAAATGTATGTTTCTCCATTAATTGTATCCTTGTAACGAATAATCAGAGCCATCAACATTGCCAAAAACGGTGCTTCTAGCAAATTGATTACCATGTATTGCGTGTTACTAATTTTTGAAAGCAAATCTCTGGTCGTAAAAATAGAAGTTTGCTTTACTTTTGATGGAATTTTAAGATTTTTAGGCGGTTCTTCCTCAAAATCGGGATGCCGTTCAATCTTAAAATTTTGTTTGTATAACTCATGCCATTCTGGTGGCGTAACTTTTCTTTTGTTCAAAAATTCCCCGTATTCATCAACAACCCTAGACTCAATAATATTAAAAATTTGTTCAGGGTTTACATACGCAAAATTAATTTGTTGTTCGGCTTGTTTGGCTGCTTTTCTGAAATAAATAACCGCCTCAATCGGATCACCATAAAAAACAGGATAACCGCCTGTATCCATCAGCCACATTTTATCAAACATTTTGTAGATGTCCGAAGATGGTTGGTGAATAACGACAAAAATCAATTTATTTTTTAGGGAAAGTTCTTTAAGCAAATCGATCACGTTTTCTGAATCTTTCGAGGAAAGTCCTGAAGTAGGTTCATCGACAAATAAAATAGATGGTTCTCTGATCAATTCTAAGGCAATGTTCAGACGTTTTCGCTGCCCACCGCTAATTTTTTTATTCAAAACATTTCCAACTTTCAAATCTTTGATTTTGTCCAAGCCTAAACTTACCAAAACTTCCATCACTTTTTCGGTCAATTGGACATCATTCGAATCTCTGAAACAAAGTTTTGCATTATAAAATAAATTTTGAAAAACAGACAATTCTTCAATCAGCAAATCGTCTTGTGCAATATAACCAATCACCCCTTCTATGTGATCGGTTTCTTTTGGATCGTGAATGTTGAATCCATTAATTTTTACAGAACCCTTAGATGGTTTTTCCAAACCTGCCAACACGTTTAGCAAAGTGGTTTTTCCTGCGCCGCTAGCTCCCATGATGCCAATTAATTTGCCCGAATTTTCAGACAAATTTACATTTCTCAAACCAATAGCTCCATTGGGAAACTTAAATTCTAAATCATCAACGTTAAAAGATATATTTTCTCTGGTTACATCACTGTTGTATCGATTCACCAAATCGCTGTAATACAAAGGCGAACCCATTGGCGTTTTGATGATGCTACCATTGGAAAATAGCAATAAACTGTCTTTTTTAACAAATTTTCCGTTCAAAAAAACTTCGTCTATGCCTGTATATCTAATAAAATATAAGCCGACACTTTTTATTCTTATAAAAATAATTTCGCCGTCGAGCAAACCCGAATCTATATACTTGGCTTTTGGATTTACTGCGGGTTCATTATCAAAAATCAAAATATCTTCGGAGTCCAGTGAAGGATCGTGTACATTTGGGCGCGTTGCAAAAGCCTCTGCCAACTTGTATTCAGCAGAAGGAATATTGAAAACATCGGCTACGGTTTTGACAATATCCATTCGCTGCGGAGAAAGATTGCTATCAGAGGAGACCATTTCCAAAAGGTTAAAAAGTACAATTACTTTTTGCTTTTGAACCAGTGTTTTATTGATTTTTTTGCAAATTCCTAATACCTTGACCGAGTCATTGACTCTAGTTTTTTTCTGTTCTCCTTCTTCTTTGGATTGCTTGTCAAAAGAATCTACATATTTATTAACAGTTTCAGTGTCCAAATTTTGTTGGAAAAAACCAATAACAAAGTTTCTTTCTACGTCAGTAACCCCACCGTCCTGTTTGGAGATAATGGCAAATAGCTGGGTTAGGGCTGCAAGTATTTCCTCACTCATAATTTTTTACACAAATAGAGAGTTGAACTTAAAAAACCAATTAAATTTTTGGCAATATAATAACATTTCAAAAATAAACAAAATTTATTTTTGAATAATCAATTAAACCAAAAAAATGTGCCAAATGACCATGGCACACAAAGCTTACTCAACAAAATTTGCCCAGTAAATTCAGAAAAAGGATAAGATATTAATACGTTTCGAATTCAAAAGGTATTTCTACCAATTCTGAAAATTCTTCACCCGCTTCCTGCATATCCTCGTCGTCCTCGTGATAGAACCACTGAACCGTCATTTTTGTACTGTCTTTCATTTCTTCTAATTTAGACAAAATATCTAAAATTAATTTTGAAGAGGCAGTATTAAAATATTCCAATTTGAATTGAAATTTGGTAGTAGGATTGAGCTGAGTTTTATAGTTTTCAAGCCACTCCAAGATTGGCTGATAAAACTCGGCAGAATCTTCAGGTAGCGAACGACCTGAAATTTCAAACATACCATTCTTTTTGTCCAAGATTATTTTTGGAGTATCTTCTGTTCCCTCTAAGTTGATGACTTCCATCTTTTTATATTTTTATTCGTTAATAGTGGTTCGTAAATAACAAATGTAAAAAAAAATTTGGTTTTTGTCAATTCATAACTAAAATTATGAGTAACTTAACCAATGATGCTCCGTTTTTAGGCGGATAAAATAGAAATACTATCAATGCCTAAGCCTCTGTTAGTTCCATTTCCTGATCGTCTTCGTCACGAAAACCTCGAATATTTACTTCTGTACGATCCTTCATTTCTTCTAATCGGTCAAAAATATCCAAAATTAGTTTTGAAGAACCTGTATTAAAATATTCTAAATTAAACCAAAATGTCGTTACAGGGTTTGGGTTTTTGCTGTATTTATCAAGCCAGTCCAGCACAGGCTGATAAAATTTTTGTGCATTTAAAGGCATTGAACGCCCCGAAATTTCAAACAAACCGTTTGCTTTGTCTAAAATAATACTTGGGCTATCTGCTGTCTTTGCAATATTGATCGCTTTCATAACAAATTTTATTCACCGCCACCGCGCGAAATAACGAGTTTAAGCGAAAAAAATGATAATTTTTCGTTGATAGGTTCAAAATCATAGCCTAATTGGTTGCCTGATTTTCTACGCATATCAACCAAACCGAGTCCTGCTCCGCCCTTTGCCGACATAGAGCCGTTTTTGATGATGTCTTTGTAAAGAGCCTTCAATTCAGCGTCGTCCATAACGTTTATTTGATCAATTTTTCCTTTGATCATCTGTACGTCTGTGTTAAGCACTGCATTTCCAGAAATAATCACATATTCTTCTTTGTCTTTGCCAATCGAAATTAATGCGTTATTTTTGGCATTTGACTCGGCATCAAAGTTTTCTGCGTGTTTGGAAACGTTTTGTAAGCACTCTACCATCACATTAAATACTTTGCGTTTGACGTTTCCAGCTTCTCCAAAAGCGTCCATGTTGCGCTCTGTCATAGCCAACACAGCCTTAGTAATGTCTTGGGTAACTTCTCCCTCATAGACCACCACCATACTTTGTCGAAGCATCGTCTTGTGCAAATCATAGATATACTTCATTGTGATAGAAAGTTTATAATGTTATCGTTAAAAAATCAAGCATTTATAGGTAGAATTTAAAATTTGGGTTAAATTAAAACATTTTTAAATTCTATACAAATTTTTTTTTAAAATTTAATTCCAATTGCTAAAATATCGTCCATTTGTTTGCGATTCCCCATCCAATCCCTCAAATTTTGATCCAATACTTTAGCCATTTCATTCATTGATAACTCATGATTTTGGACAAAAATATTTCTAATTTTAGCAGGCGAAAACTTTTTGTTATCTTTACCGCCAAACTGATCTGGCAAACCGTCTGAGAAGAAATAAACCGAATCTTCTTTCAATAAATCAATAATTTCGCTTTTAAAATTATTTCTGGTTTTATACTGCCCGCCACCAATTGGATAACGATCTCCGTTAATTTGTGTTAAAGTTCCTTTGCGAACATGGTACAAAGGTCTATGCGCACCTGAATATTGTAATTGTTTTTTACCCAAATTAATTCTACATAAAGCAATATCCATGCCATCGCGAGTGCTAGAATTTGTGTCTTGACGTAGTGTTTTGGTTACTCCTTCATTTAACAAATCCAAGATCAAGCCTGTATCAGAGGCATCTTGTGCATTTAGAATATCATTTAATAAGAAATAACCTATCAAAGAAATCAAAGCACCTGGAACACCATGTCCTGTACAATCTACTGCAGCAATAAAAATATTTTCGCCTTTTTGTGCAAACCAAGGAAAATCTCCACTTACTACGTCTCTAGGCAAATAATAAATAAAAGAATCTTTTAATGCCTGTTTTAAAATTGCTGCATCAGGCAAAATAGCCGATTGAATACGTTGCGCATAGTTAATGCTTTCTGTAATTTTCTTATTAATGGTTAATAAAGCAGATTCTGTTTGTTTTTGCTCTGTAATATCATGAGAAACAATTAAAATCGATTCCAATTCCTTATTTTCTGTACTATATTCAGGAATACCATTCACTTGCATAATTCTTTCACCCATTACAGATGGAAAAGGCATTTCTAATTTCACATTCGAACCTCTCTGTAAAGCCTCACCAATTAATGCGTTCCAATGATGCACAATTTTTTCGTCTAAACCAACCTCTTGAATACTTTTTCCTAAAAAGTTTTTTGGAGTCAAACCTGTTAAATGTCTGATGGTTGGGTTAATATAAAAAACCTTTCCTTTCTCGTTCATTCTGGTAATTAAATCAGGAGAATTTTCTGAAAGCGATTGCATTTGTCCGCGCATACGCGCTTCTTGTTCTGCCAATCTTCTTTCTGTAATATCTCTTGAATTTACAACAATGCCTCCAATGGCTTGATCTGCTAACAAATTTGTTCCTGTGGCTTCTAGCCAAATGGTTTGTCTGTCTTTTTTACGATATTCAAATTGAATAGTTAAAGTTTCCTCTGGCTCTTTGAGTAATTGATCAAACATATTGTTTACCAAATCCACTCCTGCCCCCAATACATTGATAATATCGTTTTTACCTATCAAATCCTCTGGCACGTAGCCCAAAATGGTTTCCACAGATGGACTTATGTATCTGACTCTGCCATCTTTTTCGTAAATAGTGATTACTTCTGACGCATTTTCGAGTAAAATTTGGGTACGTTTTTGAGCCAATTTTACTTCCAAAATTTGTTCTTCGAGTCTTGTATTTGCCTTTTTGAGTTGTTCTTGGGTAACTTCCATTTCTTCAGCATTTTGCCTTAAAATTTCTTGTTGCGCCCTCAACTCTGCACTCATTTGTTGAGATTCTTCCAACAAACGCGCTGTTCTTGCATTGACTTTGATATTAAAAATAGTTCTTGCGATAATTACACTTAATTCTTGAACAAAATTAATATGCGTTTGGCTAAATCTTTGTAAACCTGCAAATTCTAAAACACCGAAAACAGTTTCATTAGTAATCAAAGGCACAATTAATAAACATTTTGGTTTTTGTTCGCCCAAAAGTCCTGAAGTAATGTGCATATAATCATCAGGAATTTCCGTTCTTAAAATGGTGTCCTGCTCGATGGCTGCCTGTCCAACCAAACCTTCTGCAAATTTGAATGTTTTTTTGAAATGTTTTTTCTTAGAATAAGCATAACTCGCATTCATTTCGATGATTTGCTCTCCGTTTTCGTTTTCGCTTACACTATAAAAAGCACCTTGCACTGCCGAAATTTTGTTTGTAATATAAGCAATTACATCATCTCCCATCTCTTGAAGATCGTTATGAACCCTTAATATTTGCCCTACTTCCGCCACTCCAATTACAATCCAATTTCGTTCATTGTCCTTTTTTTCAGAGTTTTGGATATTGTTTCGCATTGTAATTAAGGCATTTCCTAGCGTATCTTCTTTGTCTAAAGGTTTGAATTGGGTATTATATTTTCCCTCTCCAATTTGGTGTGCAAATTCAGCTGTTCTTTTTAAAGCATTTACAAATTCGCCTACTGCGGTTGCCATTTCGCCTATTTCGTCATTGGTTTTTCTTGTAACTTCTCTTGGCAAAATTCCTCTTGCTACTACATTCAAGGTGTTTTTAAGAGAAAGTAAAGGGGTTATCAAATATTGAGAATAAAGCCTAGCCACCGCCCAAGAAATAAAAATGATAAACACACTTGAAAACAAAAACGTAAATATCAGAAAATCAAGTTCTTCGCTAATTTCTTCTTTATCAATTTTAACAATCATTCCCCAACCCACCGAAGGCAAATGTTTCCATTCTGTCAAAGTAAGTTTTCCACGATAATCTAGTGCAAAACCGCCACCTTCGTCGCCTTCGACTGCTTTTTGTAAGGTTAAAGCGTTTTCATCATCAACAGTAATCAGGTCATTTAAGAAATTTTTGGACTTACTGCCTCGCTTTTGGTTTAAAAATATCAATGTTCTTTGCGAAGCTGTCTTTTTGCCAATCAAAATCTCTCCTGTATTTCGCAAACCTGTGGTGTCATTAGTAACTTGATAAATTTCCTCCATATTAAACTCCGCCACCGCATAGCCCAAATGCACGCCATGTCGATAAATATTCCCGATTACATCCAAATAAATATTTTCTTGGCTTTCGTAAGGTTCACCAAAAAATATATCTTCTCCTATTTGATCCTTATATAAAGCAAATTTTGAATAAAATGATCCTACTTTTTTTTCGGCTTTGCTATTACTTTGATAAATAATTTTGCCATTTTTATCTAATAACAAAATATTTTTGTAGTTATCCACCTCTTGAACAGAACTCAAATAATCGTGCAAATCTTCTTTCACTTCTTCATAAATTTCTACTTTCGAAGAATCTTTACTATATAAATTAAGGCTGTGTACTACTTTTTCAGATTTTTGAATAAAAAAAATATTTTGTTCTAACTCTTCAAAAATTTCTTCTAATTCCTGTACTTTCAGTTTACTAATTACCTTTAAGCCTTCTGCATAACGATTCTCTATCGACTCTCTACTAACTGTGTAGGATAACACACTAATAGCAAAGACAGAAAGCAATACCACTATTAAAAGTAGCACCGTTATTTTTGAGCCTATTTTTAGTTCACTGAACATGACTTATGTGAAAAATTTAAGAATTTATAAAATATTGATTAAATTTTATGCCAAAAATATTATTATTTTTTATCTAAAAAAAGTTTAGCGTTTCTGTTATTTTTTTTGCAAAACTAATATCATTTTCGGTAAATGGTATAAAAGATGCAATTTCGATGACAGATTTCACTTCATTTTGTTCATTTTTAATTGGTAAGACCAGTAAATGATTTGGATTTGCTTTTCCTAAACCCGAAAAAACTTGCAAATAATTGCTTGGCACATTTGCTAAATTCAATTCTTTACCACTTTTGGCAACTTGTCCCACAATCCCTTCACCAAATTCGTATCGCAACACTTGGCTATCTGGTATTTGGAAGGCATAACCTGCGACAAATTCTATAAATCGTTGATTATCAATATCTTTTCTTACAAAAAAAGCACCTGCACCTGCCTCCAAATAAGTACAAAGTTCCAAAAGAGCAGTTTCTATTTTTGCAACTTTACCTTTTTGGGATTCTATATTTTTTTTAATGTTTAAAATTTGTGCTTCGTCATATTTTTTTTCCTGAACAATATTTTTTTGTTCAATTTCTTGTTCTTTTTCTATCAATTTTTCCACATATACAATATCTGCGGACATATTTTTACGATTAGAACCTATCAAAAAACCAATGATTATAAATGCCAATGCCAATTCTACAATTATCATGAGTGTAGCAGGAAAAATAGTCTTTTTGACAATTTCAAGCTGTTCACCTGATAAATTTAGCACTTCGAACAGGTTTTCGGGCAATAAAAACAATAAATAATAAATGATCAAAAAACTTCCAATGATAAAAATAATTACCACCAGAATGGCAAATAGACGAAACAAGGCTTTCATACATTTTTTACTTTTTGATGCAATAACAACAAAAAATCAATAATTTCATCAACTTTTAAGACCAGATCAATTTCTGTGGCAGCTAAGGCTGCGTTGGGCATTGCGTTGATCATACTTTCTTCTGGGTCTTGTACAATAGTCAAGCCATTTTTTTCCTTTACTCTTGCCATTCCTGCTGCTCCATCTTTGTTTGCTCCAGATAGCAAAATTCCGACTAATTTTTCGCGATAAACATAAGCAGAAGTATCAAAAGTAAGATCAATAGCGGGACGAGAATTATTAACTAATTCGTCAGTTGCTAAGGAAAGCGTATTTCCCAAATCCAAACACATATGATAATTAGCAGGCGCAAGATAAACTCCGCCTCGCTTGATGCTCTCCTTGTCATAAGGTTCTACAATTACCTTATTACTTTTGATGGAAAGTGCCTCCACAAAGCCATTTCTGACGTGCTTCAAACGATGCAAACACAAGAACATTGGCAAAGGAAAATCCGAAGGAATTATCGACAATATTTTGGTAATTGATTGAAAACTACCTGCCGAGCCGCCAATAACCACTGCTTTATATTTATCGGAAATGCTTGCTTTATAATTGTTATTCATTTTTTCTCCGATGGATTGCATTAGTCCTTGACCTTTTTATAAATTTTTTCTTCGTTATTAACCACAATAAATTTGTTGGAAATATCGCACCAAATCAAAGATTCTTTTGAGCCGATCACTAAATAACCGTATTTAAACAGGCTTTCATGCAATTTGATCAACACGTCGTTTTGCAAACTTTGATTAAAATAAATCATTACATTTCTGCAAAGTACCAGATCAAATTTGGAAAATACTCCTCCTTTTACCAAATCATGACGGCGGTAAGAAACATTTTGAACCAAAGATTTATCTAAAATAGCTTCATTACCCGATTCTTGATAGTATTTTTGCAAGGTTGCCTTGCCCATTGCCTTTTCGTAATTTTTGCTATTTAAGTCCATATTTTTTAACGAATATGTGCCAAGTTTAGCCTTATTGATAATGGCAGTGTCAATGTCGGTGGCAATGATTTTGGCTTTATCCAACACTTCCATTTCACGCAACATAATTGCCATAGAAAACACTTCTTCACCAGAAGAACATCCTGCGTGCCAAATGCTAATTTTGTCGTGATTGAGCAAAATATTTGGAATGATTTGTTCGCGCAACACTTTCCAAAAAGTTGGATCGCGGAACATTTCCGTTACATTCACCGTAATTTCTGATAAAAATTCCTCAAAAAATTCGGGCGTACTCTCTAAAACCTCCACCAATTTGTCGACAGTCTTAAATTTGTAAAGTTCAAGAATCCTTTTGATCCTTCTTTTGAAAGAAGACATCGCATAATCCTTAAATTCAAAATCGTATTTGTCTTTAATAACTTGCGTCAGTTTTCTTAATTCTGCAATTTCTATTTCTTTTTCTGGTACTTGATTCATAATAATGAAGTGTGTTTATGTTAAAATAAGCTCAAAATATTCAGATATGCAAAATTACATTGGCTTATACCATAATTAAAACTAAGTAATTTTTTACAAAACTAACATTTTTTTGAAAAATACTTTCATTTTTAACCACTAATATAAAAAAATATTCAAATAAAAATACCTATTTTTTTATTTTTGGTAAAAATAAGATAAATTCTGTGCCTTCGCCTTCTTCACTTTGTACTTCAATTTTTCCTTGATGGCTTCGAATAATATCCTTAGTGATTGACAACCCAAGCCCTGTGCCTTCTCCGTCCGCTTTGGTCGTAAAAAAAGGTTCAAAAATACGTTTTTGAATTTCTTTTGACATTCCTTTTCCTGAGTCTTTGATGCTAATTCTGACCTCGTCACCAATGTCTTTGGTAGAAATAATAATTTTTCCTTTATCTTTAATAGCCTGAATTGCATTTGCTAACAAGTTCATTAGCACTTGGTTGATGGCAGCAGAAGCACAATTTATCAGCGGAATTTGTCCATAATCTTTGATAATATCAATGCGATCTCTGTATTGAGAACGCAAAATGATCAAAGTTGATTCTATATTTTCGTGTAAATCTACAGGGCGCATTTCGCCAGAATCTGCACGTGAAAGAGAACGCAAACTGCGAATGGTATCTACGGTTCGTTTGATTCCGATTTGAATATCAACCAAAAGTTGTTGAATGTCTTGTTGAACATCTTCATAAACTATTTTGGTTTTGAGTTCTTTAATTTCTTTCAACAAAATCACAATTTGTTCAGAACTTGCTTTATCTATATTTGCGTACAAGTCCAAAACTTGGTTCAAATCAAAAATCAAAGTTTCTAAGGTTTCAACTCCTGTGGCAATAAAGTTGATCGGGTTATTGATTTCATGAGCAATTCCTGCCGTTAATTGTCCCATAGAAGCCATTTTTTCGGACTGGATCAACTTGCCTTGCATCACTTGTAGTCTTTTGAGAGTGGATTGTAACTCCTTGTTTACTTGTTCTAATTGATCGTTTTTTTGATTCAATTTTTCATTATTTTCTTGCAAAGCTGCTGTCTGCGCCAAAGTTTCAGATTGCTGTTCTTGAAGTTCGTAAGTTCGTTCTCTTATCAAGGCTTCGAGTTCGTGTTTTTCATGAAGTAAACGACGATTATTGAATTTGATAATTGCAAAAACAAAAACAGAAATAATCAAAATAAAAATTAACCACGCCCACCAAGTACTGTACCAAACCTGATAAATTGCAAATGAATAAGCCATAGGACTGCTCCAGATATAGTTTCCAGATTGCTTTGCCCTAATTTCGAGGGTATATTTGCCAACTTCAAGTCCAGAAAGTAATATTTCGCCTTTATCCAAATCTATCCATTCATCTTTTTTCCCCAATAAACGCATTTGGTATCTCATAAAACGAGCAGGATAAGCAATACTAACTGCCTGAATTTTGATGTACGATTTGTTATCAAATTCGCTAGAAAATATTTTTTGGGTAATTTTATCTAAAATTTGTTCATTATTACTTTCTATGGAAACCAAAATTGGTGTAGGAGTAATTTTGTAAGGATCAATATTTTTGGAATAACCAATTCCGCCAACAGTTCCTGCCCAAATTCCATTATTTTTATCAACAGTGATGCAACGAAAATTCACTACTTTTGAAGGCAAACCTTGCGATTCGTCAAAAATAATGGTGGTATTTGCCAAATATTTGATCAACCCATGACTGCTTGCAAACCAAAGGTTATTGTTTTGATCAATGGCTAAGGCTTTGATCGCATTATCGGTCATAGAACCGAGTTCTGTGCGAGTAATTTGATTATTTTTGTATTGCAACAAACCAAAAGTAGTGGCTATCCATACGGTTTTATCGTTTTCTATAACCAAATCACTGACTGACAAAGGCAAATTATGCTCGAAATATACTTTTTGACTCAAATTTTGAAATTCGTCTTTTTCAGGATTATATTTAAAAAAATAATTATCGTCTTGATTTCCTCCTGCATAGATATCTCCGTTTGGTGCTTTCCTGATCACATTAATTTTGCCTGAAACTCCCTTTTCTTTGCCATAAAAAATCATTTTTCCTTCAGACGTAATTTTAATAAGGCTATTATTTTCATTTTGACTAATCCAAACATTTTCGTTGTTGTCGCCTTCCAATGCAAGAATATCTTTTCCAAAGGGTTTTAAATCAAAATTTTGTTGTTTTTTGTCCAAAGTAATCAAAACCAATTCGCCCAAATTATTTCCCACCCAAACACCTTGATCTTGTGCCAAAAGTTTGGTAATAAAAGTATGCGTAATTTGGTATATTTTGGAAAC
>RDXG01000174.1 GCA_004292785.1 Bacteroidota bacterium | reverse complement strand
GAAAGCGTAGCCGAAGTTACATTAACACTAACTTTGGTAGAGTAACTATAACATTTGGTTGAGGTAGGCGTAAGAATGCTTTGTCTGACCCAATAATCTGTGTTTGCAGTAGGACTCACTAAATAAGTATTTCCGCTAGATAAAAGGTTTCCGCCATATTCTGCATTGTACCATTCTAAATTACCAGAGCCACTTGCAGAAAGCATGACAGTTTGCCCAGCCACAATGTTAAAATTATTTTGCGAAACTGAAACCAACGGTTTGTCAGGCATAGTGGTCGTACTTACCGTATTAGACAAAGGACTTGCTACATTATTCGCACTGTAGGCTTTGGCTTTAAAGTACCAAGTTTTTCCCCATCCAAATTCTTCGGGTTTGAACAAATAAGAATAATAACCCAAATTAGCGGCTCTAACTTGCGCATTGCTCATGTTTGCATTGTCTGCAATCAAAAATTCGTAGCGAGTGGCATTAGGTACTGCTGATGCATCAACAGAAATTTGTGAACCTATGCAACCGCTATTTGATACAGAAACAGTAGGAGCAGACAAAGTAGCCGAAAAATCAGTTACTGTAAAGCTTTTCTGACCAGACCAATTACCCCAACCTGCTTGGTTTCTGGCTCTTACTTCCCACTGATAAGTACCTGCCAGCATATTGCTAAGTACATAACTGTTAGGTTGATTGGGCGGTAAACCATTAACAATGCGTGTACCATTATGAGAAATATTAAATTGATACTCTAAAATAGGACATTGTGTTGATGAAGTGCCTTGGTAAAACAAAGCCAAACCACTATTTACTCCGTAATCCATGCCATTGGCAGGCGATCCCAAAGTAACGGTAGGCGCAACACAAAGCAAAGGTTTAGGATTAACTGTGATAGTGCCTCCCGAAAAACTAGAAGTATAACCATTGATGGCTTCTATTTTATACTGATAAATACCTGCTTGCAAAAAATTAGTTTGAAAAGAAGTATTTGTTCCTATCGAAGTTTGTCCTGTGGTTGTATTTACAAAATTCACTTGTTGAACAAAACAATTTGTACCTGCGGCAACTGTGTAATTGATATTAACAACGTCGTCCACATACACAGTTTGATTAGGGTTACTAATGTTTACTGTGGGCGCAGATTGGCAAACTGTAGGAACAGGAGTTGGGTTGGTAGTTGTTTGAACAGGAAGTATAGTATATCGCAAAATGTTAGAATCTGTATAACCAGCCGAATTAGTTACGCGAATATATATTTCTACCTGTTTGGAAATATTCGTATTATTACTTAACACATTAGTTTTATCAAAAGGCAAAGTAACTGAAACATTATTCCACTGTCCTCCATTTTCGCGAACATATATAACAGCACTTGCAATAGGACAAGACGTACTAGTTGTTCCATTAGCAATAGTCCTTAACGTAGAACCTGATGGAATTTGCAAATCCTGAACACTACCTCCATTATATAACGCTCCAATTAAAGCCGTAGGCTTAGCGCAACTCACTATGGCAGGAGCGGCAATAACATTATAACTGTATGGATTACTAGCTCCTCCAGAAGCAATTGGATACTTAAAATTACTTACTCCATTGAGTAAACTTGCTTGAATGGCTGCTTCTGTATCATTGGCTACTACATACATTTTCCAGCCATTTCCAATTGCTCCTTGAATAAGATCAGGTTGACTAATGGTTTTGATACTGCCAGCAGTCAAAGTGATGGTTTGAGGATAAAGCAAACCTTTTTGGCTTCCTGAAGGATCAACTGGTACAAAACCAATAACCTTTGTAACCGTGCAATTAGAAATATTTTTGATAGTAGCATTAAAAGTTGCATTTTCCTTATAAGTCATGTCTGTAGTTGATCCTCTTTGAGAAATCATGGACATGGCTGTTAGGTTTAAGGTTGTGCCTGTGCAATTACTTCCATTTATCAAATTATAATAGTTATTCCAATTCCATCCAGTACCAGGATCTGTATGTCCATTGGAATTAACAGACTTTGGAAAGTGCGTATGACCTTTGACGTGATAATTAGCACCATCAACTAATGCAGAATTTGACGTTCCTCTGTAACAAGTTTTTGGGTCAATGCCATTTCTTTGACATATGTTTTTGACAAGATCAGCGGAAGCTTGGTACATTTGTGTTGTGAACCATTTGTTGGGATCAGCAACAAAGCCTTCATGTTCTATACCAACCGTATAAGAATTTCCATTACCTATATGCCAAGCATTATTAGCCTCAAGTACTAATTGCAATACTCGTCCCGTTGAACTAACCAAGTAATGAGAGCTAACCCTAGCTGTACGATTTGGATCAGTTAAAGTTCTTAAAGCAGACGTAAGCCCACCTTCAGCCACGTGTATCGCTACATCCGTAATTTTAGTTCCGCCACGGCTATTATAATTGGGTGATGGTGACCACTCCGCATTAAAATAATCAACTCCTTCAACACGTCCATTTGTAATATCAATTCTCAGTTTTTCTCCATTGAGAATATCAACATCTGATTTCGAAAATATATTCTCAACCAAAATATTGGCATTAGGTTCAATGACAAGACCATTATATATCACCCCTTCTCTCATGGAAACAAGGACTCTATGTGCATACTCTAATCTAATAAACTTTGAAATTTCATCAGTTCCTTCAACTGCAGAAAAACTCTCCAAAACTTTACGCCAAATACTATAATCCTTATAGTTTAACGAATTATGCGTTTTTGCTAACTCTAACAAATACATAGCTGTACCTAGAATATTTGCATCTAATGAATTAATCAATTCTTGTTTGTCAAATGTAGAAGAAACTGACACTTTTTCTAATGTATTAACAAAAAGATTTGAGTTGTCGTACAAACCCATAACACCATACACATCAGGCATTTCATGATGATCACTTGAACCTGTTATGTGCGTTAGTTTGGTGTTATGAAAGCTAACAGTTTCTAATAACCCCTTAGGAATTTGAGGATATTTTTCATAAGCCTTACTGAATGCTAATTGTAACTCAGTATTGGTCTGCCCCCAAACCGTACCACCAAAAAGCATCGGCAGAGCCACCAATAACCAAATAAAAAGTTTCCAAAAAGCCCGCAAACTTGGAGGGCGTTTAAGCATAAAATTTGTTTCCATAAAAGTAGAATTTTAGTAAAA
>RDXG01000173.1 GCA_004292785.1 Bacteroidota bacterium | reverse complement strand
AAAAAAAAATACTCACGAAATCTTATTTTTCCTAAACAAATTTCTTTGTAATTTCTTTCAAATTGGCAAAATATTCTGCCAACCAACGATGGTTCAGATTTTCTAAATTGATTTGTAAATAGAAGTTTTCAAGTGCCAATTCAAAAATTCCTTCCAATTGCTTTTGGCTAAGTTGCAAATTCAAATCTTTTACCCAAATCATCACAAAACCATCTCCAACGATTTTGTTAGACTGCGATAAAATATTTGCAAACGATTGAATATTTCTGTTTATTCGTAATTGTCTGTTAAAAAGCAGGTCAATTTTATGTGCTACGAGAATGTCTATCAATTCAGGATCAATATTTTTGGCGTTATGTTCTTTTTTGGCAATCATATACGATTGTTGGATGTGGTGTTTTAGCAAAAAATCAATAAAAATATCAAGGTCTGCAAAATGATGGTAAAAAGACGATTTGCTAATGCCTACTTTTTTGGCAAGCGGTTCTATTTTTAAAGCATTCTGCCCCGAAATAGCAAAAATTTCATATCCTGTTTTGATCCAAATTTCTTTATTCTCAATCATTTTTTTGTTCAAAATTATTGCTTTTCGTAGCGTTTTTTTGGTAAAACGCTACGAAAATAAAGTTAAAACCTACATTTTTTCTGGCACGTCAATTCCTAACAAGTTCATAGACAAGGCAATCACTCGCCCTGCTTGTTTGGACAAAGCAATTCTCAAACTTCTTTTTGCCACATTTTCCTCCTGAAAAACAGACAATTCTGCATAAAAACGGCTATAAATTTTTGCCAATTCATAGACATATGCCACCAAAGAGGAAGGATCGTAACGGCTCGCCGCAGTTTCTATTCGTTCAGGAAAATTTGCCAAATGCCTAATAATTTCTATTTCTACATTTGCCAAAGAATTCACGTTTTCAAAAGCATTTGAGTCGTAAGGAATTTCTAGCATTTCGGCGCGCCTCACAATAGCCGCAATTTTGGCGTGGGCAAATTGCACATAAACTCCTGTATCTCCCTGAAAATCAATAGAATCTTCGGGATTAAACATCATTTTCTTTTGCGGATCAACTTTAAGCAAATAATATTTTAAAGCACCCAAAGCCAACATTTTGTATAATTTTTCAGAATCTTCTGCCGAAAAACCATCGGTTTTTCCCAATTCAAAAGTACGTTGGCGGGCAATATCAATCATTTCTGCCATCAAATCGTCTGCATCAACTACCGTTCCCTCTCTGGATTTCATTTTTCCCGAAGGCAACTCAACCATGCCATAAGACAAATGAAAAATGCCGTTTGCGTAGCTTCTGCCCAACTTTTGCATAACCAATTTCAAAACTTTGAAATGATAATCTTGCTCATTTCCAACCACATAAACGGATTGTTGCATCGGAAAATCTTGAAATTTGAGGTCTGCAAGCCCTAAATCTTGCGTAATGTAAACCGAAGTTCCATCGGAGCGCAACAATAATTTTTGGTCTAAACCATCATTAGTCAAATCTACCCAAACAGATTGGTTTTCCTTTTTGAAAAAAATGCCATCTTTCAAACCCTGCTCAACGGTTTTTTTGCCAAGCAAATAGGTTTCTGATTCGTAATAAATTTTGTCAAAACTTACGCCCATTTGCTGATAGGTTTGCGCAAAACCTTCATAAACCCATCCGTTCATTTTTTTCCAAAGTTCGATGGTTTCGGGGTCATTTTGTTCCCATTTTCGGAGCATTTCTTGTGCTTCGAGCATTAAAGGTGTGTTTTTTTCTACCTTTTCCATGAGTTTTTCCAATTCTTCGTTTGGAAATTCTCTTTGATAAGTTGGCAATAATTCTTGAATTTCTTGTTTATAGGCTTTGTCAAAAATTACGTAATAATCTCCGACCAAATGATCGCCTTTTTTGCCGACAGATTGTGGCGTTTCGTTTTTGCCAAATTTTTTGTAGGCAAGCATCGATTTGCAAATATGGATTCCGCGATCATTGACAATATTGCTTTTCATGACCTCAAAACCTGCTTTTTGCAAAATATTTGACACCGAGAATCCTAAAAAATTGTTTCTTAAATGCCCCAAATGTAGCGGTTTGTTGGTGTTTGGCGAAGAATATTCGACCATGACCTTGATGTTTTTGGGCGTTGCTTGTCCAAAGTCTTGATTTTCAGCAATTTGCATCAAGGTTTTTGTCCAAATTTTTGGACTGATCGACAAGTTCAAAAAACCTTTGACAATGTTAAATTTGGAAATCATTGGGCAGTTTTCCAGCAAAAAATCGCCAATTTTTTGGGCTAATTCTTCAGGTTTGCATTTTGCAATTTTAACAAAGGGAAAAACGACTAGCGTTAATTCGCCTTCAAACTCTCTTGGAGTGGCTTGCAAACTGATTTTTTGTGCATTAATATCTGTTTGAAAATGCTGTTTCAAACAATTTATAACCGATTCTATGATTGGAAGTTCGAGATTCATAATTTTTTTATAGCTACTTAGAAAATTGTCCGACATAAATCTGACATCATACGATTAACTTAGAAAATTGTCCAACAAAATATTTGAACAAAGTTAAATAATCAAATTAAAAAAGCTATCTTTTGAACGAATAATTAAATTTTTACGCCTTCCAAAAACGATCAATTATCTAATTTTGCCTGCAACCTTTTTTTAATTTCTTCGCATTTTGCCAAAGATTCTTTGTAATAATGCGCACTTTCCGACAAATCTAAAATAATTTTGTGAACCAAATTCGCAAACCTATAATCAAACAATTTGTCTTTGTTCAAAATCTCAAACTCAATAATGTCATATTGTTCCATAACAATTGGTTCTAGGCGGTTTCTGATGTCTTCGAGCAAAATGGTTTCGCTAATTTTAAGTTCTTCATATTGAGATTCATAAAGAGAAATTAGCTCATTTTTGAGTTGCATATCTTTGATAATATTGATTTGTCCGCCTTGTTTAATGGATTCGTAGGTTGTTTTTGAAGCGTGAAAAAAACTTGTATTTCGGATGGCTTTACTGACATAATTATTGATTGTAAGCATTTCTTCCTGATTATTGGTTTTGAGCAAAATTAATAATTGTGTCATTTCCTCAATTTTTTCAGCATTGATGCTGTCATGAAAATGCAAATTTTTGATGTCGATCTCTAAATCGGATTGCAGACTTTTCATGTATTCGTTGGCAAGTTTGTATTCTTTTCGC
>RDXG01000251.1 GCA_004292785.1 Bacteroidota bacterium | reverse complement strand
CCCGATTTTTTTCTGCCGTACATTTTGCCTTGACTTTCTAATTGTCCGTTTTTATGATAATATTTCACAATTCCAGAAATATCATCTTTTCTGTAAGGAATCATGGCTTTCAATTCGCCTGTTTCATAATGCACAATGCACATTCCTTTGCGTTGCCCTTTGGCAAAAGGTTCTTCTGAAAGCGGTTTTCCACTTTCATAAAAATTGAGTCGCATCCCTGAAATTTCGCCGTTTAAATAAGGTTCTTTGCTTTTTATTTGCCCATTTGGATAATAATAAACCCAAGTTCCTGATGGTTTGGTGTCGGAAACTTCTTTTTTGGCAGAAACTTGACCGTTTTCGTAATATTCTCTCAAACGATAATCTTTTTCTTTGTTCGAATAATTGTATTTTTTTTCTATTTTTCCATTTTCGTAAAAATAGGTATTTGTGCCTGCTCTGCTTCCGTTTCTGTAATTGAGTTCATATTTTATTTTGCCCGAATCATAAAAACCTTTGACCATGCCGTGCAAAACTGCACTCAAAAAAACCGAAGAGCCGATACTTTTGCCAAATTTTTCGTTTCCTTTGAGCATAACCGAGCCTTCTTTGATTGGTTTTCCGTTTCTGCTAAAAGATTTGAAAGTGCTAAAACGATCATTTTTTCTGATAATTTCGAGGTCTAATTGTCCGTTGTCAAAATAGGTTTTTGCCGAATCTCCTGACAAAATTCCTTGTACGTAAGCGGTTTCTGTTTGTGGATTGCCGTTTTCGTAATAAGTAATGGCTTTGCCGTGTTGCGTGTCTTCGACATAATCAATACTTTCTTTTGGGTTTCCGTTTGGATAAAAATTTTTGAGTGTGCCATGCAATTTTCCTTTGACAAAATTTGCAGAAGATTTGGTTTTTCTGTTTGAAAAAAAAGTCAAAAATTCGCCATGCTTTTGATCTTCTTCATAATTTCCTTGCTCTAAAATGCCATTTTCAAGGTCGTAAGCCACAATTTTGCCTTGTTTTTTGTCTTCTTTGTACTCATATTCCAATTTTTTTGCCGAATTTTCATAATATTCAACAAATTTTCCTTCGCGCTTGCCATCTACAAAATTGGCAATGGTTTGAACTTCTCCTGTTTCGTAATATCGAGTGTAAGTGCCGTTCATATTGCCGTTTACATAGTTTCCTTTCACTTTTACGCGACCGCTGGCATAAAAACTTGTGTATGCTCCCTCAATGATTTTTGGATCATTTTTACGAACATAATATTCTTCTTTGATTCCGTCATGAATACTGTCAAAAGGTTTTCGAACTCTTAGCAAATCTTTGGCAAGTTCCTGCCCAAAAACCTGAAAAACACTGAATAATAGTGTAAAAACGATAATTATTTTTTTGAATAACAACATATTGTATCTTTTTATTTTTTTATTTGTAGGTATAACGTTTAATTTTGAAAAAATTTGCAAAAGAACACTAGGTTTTTTTTGGTTGTTGCTATTTTTTAGCTACAGGAATCAATAATTCTTGTTTTTCAAAAATTAGATCTGCATTTTTCAAATCGTTGGCTCGCAAAATATCTTGTGATTCTATTTGATAAATTTTGCTAATTTTTGCCAAATTATCGTTTTTTTGGATTTGATGAATGGCGCGCAATTTGATAAAAAACACATTTTTTTTAGAGTCTTTTTTCAAATTTTCTGCCAATAAATTAAATTTTTGGGCTATTTCTGCACTACTTTCTTTATTTTTTGGCAAATAATTGTAGGAAAGTGTATCTGTAAAAAATACAATATCCATCGCAATTTTGTGCTTGCTAGTATCAAGGATTGCGGTTTTCTTTTTTCGCAGCCAAGGTGGAGTAGTTTGGCTGTTCATGTCGTAAATCATATACGCTAAGCCAACAAACAAGGCAATTCCTAATATAAATAAGATGATTTTTTTGTTCATAAGTTTAAAAAAATTAAAACTAACATTTTAAAGAAAATGTTAGTTTTAAATAAATTATTTTCTCCAACTTTCAGGACTCAAACGCCATTCTTGTAAAGAAGCCATATCGTTTTCGCTGATGAGTTCTCGGTTTACCGCTTCTACCAGAAGTGTCTGATAATCACAAAGATAGTTATAAGAAACTCCTTTTTCGGCAAATGCTTTTCGGGAAATTTCGAAATCATAATTAAAAATAGACATCAAAGCCAAAACTTCTCCTCCGTGTTCTTTGATGGTGTCGACCACTTCCAAACTACTTTTTCCTGTGGAAATCAAATCCTCGATCACAATTACTTTTTGATTTTTTTCCAATTTTCCTTCAATAATTGTGTTCAAACCGTGTTCTTTTGGTTTTGATCGCACATAGATAAAAGGCAAATTTAGCTGATCGGCAAGCAACATTCCGTGCGGAATGCCCGCAGTGGCAACTCCTGCAATTACTTCGGCTTGCGCAAATTTTTCTTGAACCAAAGCCACAAATTGTTCACGAATAAAATTTCTGACTTTTGGATAGGAAAGCGTAAGGCGATTGTCGCAATAAATTGGCGAATTCCAGCCCGAAATCCAACGGAAAGGCTGATTTGGGTTTAATTTTACGGCTTGAATGTCCAATAACATTCCTGCAATTTGTTTGGCAGCACTTTTGGTCATATTTTTTTTGGTTAAAGCCTTTTATAAACAAAAAAAGGAATCCTTTGACGGACTCCCTAACATATTTTTTTCAGAAAAAATTATTTTCTCAAATTTAATTGAGCAATAATAGCTCTGTAACGAAGAATATCTTTTTTGAAAAGATAGCTCAACAATCTTTTTCTTTTACCTACCAATTTCAACAAACCAAGACGCGTAGCGTGATCTTTTTTATTGGTTTGGAGATGTTGAGTCAAATGATTGATTCGGTGAGTGAACAATGCAATTTGAGACTCGGCAGAACCTGTATCTGTTTTAGATTTTTGAGTTCCGTAAGTAGCGAACAAAACTTGTTTGCTGTCTTTGTCTAATTTTTCAACGTGTGCTTTTTCAGCAGCCATAATGGTAATTTTTTACGATAAAATGCCAGCCAAAACCAGCAAGTATCAAATGAATAAAATTATTTGGCAAAGGTAGTATTTCTTTTGAAAAAACAAATGATTTGGGCAAAATAATATTTCAAAAGATTATTTTTTAGAAAATATTTGCAAACGAACAAAAAAATCGTATAATTTGGGTTCACAAAATCATTGCCATGACACCATTTTTTACCAACGATTCCATTGTACTCGGATTGCTTATGCTTTCTCTAGCATTTGTGTTCATTACTTCGTCTAGTTCCAATCCGTTTTGGAAAAAGTTTTATACCTATTGCCCTGCTTTATTGTTGTGTTATTTTATTCCTGCTTTGTTGCATAGTCCATTAAATTTAATTTCTAGCCAAGATTCTAAATTGTATTTTGTGGCATCAAATTATTTGTTGCCCGCTTGTTTGGTACTTTTGTGCATTAGCATTGATCTCAAAGGTTTAATAAATTTGGGTTCTAAATCCTTGATTATGTTTTTTACGGCAACTTTGGGAATCATTATTGGCGCACCTGTTTCTTTGTTGGCTGCCATGTGGATCATGCCTGAAATGTTTGAGGGAACGGAAGAAGTTTGGCGAGGAATGGCACCTGTGGCGGGAAGTTGGATCGGAGGAAGTGCGAACCAAACGGCTATGCGAGAAATTTATCAACCAAGCAAAACATTGTTTCAGTCGATGTTGGTGGTTGATATTGTAACGGCAAATATTTGGATGGGATTTTTGTTGTATGGTGCAGGAATTTCCAAAAAAATTGATGCGTGGCTAAAAGCAGACTCTTCTGCGATTGAAGAATTGAAAGACAAAGTAGAAAAATATAGGGCAAGCATAGAAAGAAACCCAACAAGTACCGATTTGTTTTTGATATTGGCGGTAGGTTTTGGGGCAACAGGATTTTCGCAATGGATAACCGATTTGGTTTTGCCTTTCATGAAAACGCACAAAGATTTTTTGATTCAATACAATTTGACTGCCTTAGATTCTAATTTTTTTTGGTTGGTGGTCATTGCCACAACTATTGGTTTTTTGCTTTCTTTTACCAAAGTCAAAGAATTGGAAGGAGTGGGAGCATCGAAAGTTTCTACGGTTTTTATTTATGTTTTGGTAGCTACTATCGGCATGGAAATGGACGTGATGAAAATTTTTGAAAATTTGGGTTTCTTTTTCATTGGAATTATTTGGATGTCTGTTCACGTTTTGATTTTGTTGGCTGTTGCCAAATTGATCAAAGCACCTTTTTTCTTTGTGGCGGTCGGAAGTCAGGCAAATATTGGAGGAGCAGCATCTGCACCTGTGGTAGCTTCGGCTTTTAGTCCTGCTTTAGCTCCTGTTGGGGTTCTGATGGCGGTTTTGGGCTATGCCTTAGGTACTTATGGCGGAATTGTGGCAGCACAACTGATGCAATTTGTTTCAAAATAAATGTTGTTTTATTTGTAAAAGTAAAATTATAAAAATCGAAAATTATGAAAAATTTATACTTTATTTTATTTCTATTTTTGTTACATCATGCTGTTTATGGGCAACAGCAAGGGCAGTTGTTGGAAGGGCAAGTGATCGATTATTTATTACAACCTTTCAAAAATACCAAAGTAAGTTTAAAATCAGTTAATGGAGTGCATCATACTTTTACCAATTCACAAGGCTATTTTTTGTTAGAATTACCTTCTAATATTCATTTGGATACGACTGCCGTTTTTGTGGTCAATGGCGAGGAAATCCATTCAAAAGATTATGCGTACAGCAAAAAAAACAATTTTGTTTCCATCAAAAAGAAAAACAACAATGTCAATAAAATAGTGGATCGAATGAAAATGAAACAGATTTTTAATGTTACTGTCAAAAATAGTAGCAACCGACCTGCTGCCTATACAGAAGTGCAAATTGATGGGACAAATTATGTAACCAACGGAAACGGAAAGTTTAGTTTTATGGTTAGTACCAAAGATAACAACCCACAAATCAACATCTTACACTCTGATTCTGTCATTAAAGCCCCTGTAGATATTGCGACTTTGTTGAAAGAACATGAAGAAAGAGAAAAAGTTTTGTTAAGTAATATGCCCCAAACTGTCGAAGGTTTGCTCGCTGATCTGGAAAATACGCAGGTTCTTTTGCCAAAAAAAATGGATTTGTTGAAAAAACAGATCGATAATTTGGTTACGATTGACAAAAACAAATATTCTAATGAAGAAAAAAGAAACTACATGGAACGCTTTAAAAATATCATCACGGATTCAAAAAATCAAGCTGATATGGATATTTATATTGCTCACATAGACTCTATTAGTAGAATGTATGATTTGAGTTTGTCGGCGAGTAGCCAAAAAATTGTGGACATTGAAAAACAAAAACAACAAATTGAAGCCGAAAAAAAGCGAATTGAACAAGAAAAAGAGGAAGATGCACGCACTTTTAGGAACAGAATATTGGTTTTTGTGTTGGTTTTGGCGATCATGGTTGGTTTGTTGTATTTTTTGGGCAGAATTAACCGCAAAATTAACAAGCAAAAAGCCGAAATTGAGGCACAATCAGCAGATTTGAGAGAGGCGAACCGCACCATTACCGAAACCAATCAGCAACTTGAAAAAAGCCAAATAGAAATCGGCAGGCAAGCAAGGAATTTGGAAAAAGCAAACCAAGAAATTACGAGCAAAAATAGCATTTTGGAAGAACAAAAAATTGCTTTGGAACAAGTCATTCAGGAACTTAAAGGAACGCAATTACAACTCGTACAAGCCGAAAAAATGGCTTCTTTGGGTGTTTTGACCGCAGGAGTTGCTCATGAAATCAAAAATCCGATCAATTTTGTCTATGCAGGAATCGACAATATTTCGATGTTTTTAGAAGACTTTTCGCAGGTTTTGGACAAATATGACGAACTTACACAAATTCCAAGTGAAGAAATTGTAGATCGTTTGAAAGAAATTGAGGATTTTAAAGACGAAATTGCGTACAACGAACTCAAAAGAGAAATGTTTGATATGGTGGGAGTGATCAAAAATGGCGCAGAAAGAACGGTAGAAATCGTGAAAAGTTTGCAAACTTTTTCTCGCCACGACGAAAGCGAAATTAAAGTGGTGGATATGCACGAAAACATTGATTCTACCCTTGTTTTGCTAAAAAGCCAAATGAAAAACATACAAATTATCAAAAATTACGACAAAGTTCCTGCCGTAGAATGTTATCCAGGACAAATTAATCAGGTAATTATGAACATTATTTCCAATGCTTGTCAGGCTATGGAAAACGAAAAAGAAGGCAAATTGGCAATTTCGATGAGCATTGTCAATCCTGAATTGCCTAAAAGTGAACAAATGTTAAAACTTTCCTTCAAAGATTCGGGCATGGGAATGAGTGAAGAAGTAAAAAGCCGAATTTTCGATCCGTTTTTTACCACCAAAGAACTTGGAAAAGGAACAGGTTTAGGTTTATCGATCACTTTTGGAATTATTCGCAAACACAACGGAAAAATAGAAGTAGAAAGTGAGGTTGGGAAAGGTACAGAAATGAGTTTACTTTTGCCTTTTATCCACCAAAAACCCGAAGAAACAGAGAAAAAATAAAATATTAAAAGTTCTCATTTATAGGCTAATATGCCAATAAATGAGAACTTTATAAAAAATTAGGCTTGTTTTGCCAACTGAATTTCGCCTAAAATACGCACTTCGTCGCCAACCACTACGCCGCCTGCTTCGGTTACAGAATTCCATTGCAAACCAAATTCTTTTCGACTAATTTTTCCGCTAATCGAAAAACCTGCTTTGGTATTTCCCCAACCGTCTTTTGCGATTCCGCCAAAATCAACGCTTAATTTTACCGATTTTGTTACGTCTCGGATGGTCAAATTTCCATACAAATCATCATTTTTGTATTCTGTAGCCTCAAATTTGATTTGTGGGAATTTTTCTGCTGAAAAGAAATCATCAGATTTTAAATGTCCGTCGCGCTGTCCGTTTCCTGTGTTTATGGAATCGGATTGTGCGGTAAACGAAATTTTTGCTTTCGTAAAATCGTCATTTTCGGTTTCGGCTGTAACATCAAAAGCTGTGAAACTGCCTGTAACTGTGGCGATCATCAAGTGTTTTACTTTAAACTGAATTTCGCTGTGTGCGGGGTCAAGAGACCATTTTGTAATTGCCATTTTTGTTTTTTTTAATGATTAATTTTATTAAAAATTTTAGTTTAATTCAATTCCATTGGCACTTCCATCAACAAAAATTCTGCATCAGAGTTGGCTTGAATGGAAATTTGATCTACATTCCAAATTCCTAGAGCATCTCTTTTTCCTAATTTTTGGTTTTGGATTTGCACTTCGCCACTCAAAACAAAGGCATAAATTCCGTTTCCTTTGAGTTTCAAATCGTAATTTGTTGTCAAACCTTTATCAAATTTTCCCAAATGAAACCATGCATTTTGATGAATCCAAACACCTTCATCATCAGCATTTGGCGAAAGAATTTGTTGCAATTTGTTTTCGCGGTCTGCCAAATTCAAAGAAATTTGATCGTATCTCGGTTTTACATTTCTTTTGTTTGGAAAAATCCAAATTTGCAAAAGTTTTAGCGTTTTATCCTCATTTTTGTTGTATTCGCTATGCTGAATCCCTGTTCCTGCACTCATTACCTGCACATCTCCGTTTCTGATGACCGCCTTGTTGCCCATGCTGTCTTGGTGTTCCAAATCACCTTCAAGCGGAATTGTAATGATTTCCATGTTGTCGTGCGGGTGCTTTCCAAAACCTTTTCCTCCTGCAATGCTGTCGTCATTTAGCACTCGCAACACGCCAAAATGTACTCGTTCAGGATTGTAATAACTCGCAAAACTAAAAGAATGATAGGCATTTAACCAGCCATGATTGGCGTTTCCTCTTGTTTCTGCTTTGTGTAATACCATATTTTCCATAAAATTTTCTTTTTTAATTTTTTTAATCAAATGATCTAATCAAGCTGTCCGATAAGTCTGGCAACTTTTCACTGCCTGAAGGCTATGTTATATTTATTAAGACACAATGGACATATATTTTTCTTTGTATCTGAAAATCAAAATTGCGTTTAACAAAACCAACAAAATTCCGATGGCAGGCTGTTTGGCAATGAATACCTCAAACATCAGAATATTGACCGAAATAGGTGAAATTAAAATCAATGCCAATGCCCTTTTATAATTGGCAGCGATCATTGCTCCAAATACAATTTCCATGATTTTTACGACTATCATAAAACCACTACTCATTAACAAACCAGAATAAATTCCCGCAGGGTCTGTAGTTGGCGGCGGCATAGGAATAAAATTCAGAAAATAGTTTGCACCAAAAACTACATAAGGCAGAGCAAGAATACTTGCTAAAATTTGATTTAGATATTTCATTTGGTTTAAGATTTATGATACAAAATTAGGTAAAGTAAATCAACCTACAAATAATCTAGATTAATAAAAAAAGTTATTTTAGGTTAAGATTTTTGATATAAAAGAAGGCATTTTTTATCAATATTTTTTTCCTAAAAACCAACTTCCTATATTTACAAAAAAAAACAAAATCTTATGAAAAAATTATTTTTTACGCTACTTGCGTGCTTGTTTATAAATATTGTTTTTGCCCAACATTGGCAAGAAACCTATAACAAAGCCGACTCTTTGATGCAAAAAAGGGAATTTAAAAACTCGATTCCTTTGTATGAACAAGCTTTGCCCTTAGCCGAAAAAGAATTTGGAAAGGAAAGCGAAAATTATTTGAAAACCAGAAACGGTTTAGGGCGTTCTATTACTTATGTAAAGGCAAAAGAAGAAATAGAGCCTTTTTTGTTGGAAAATGTAGAATTAACAAGAAAAAACGGCGAAAAAACAGCTTTATATGCCCAATCTTTGCACAATATAGGAACTTTTTACTTGCCAAACGAAAAAGGTAATAACTCCAAACAATGTGAACAATATCTAAAACAAGCCATTACTTTGAAAAAGAAAATTTTAGGAGTTAAACATAAGGATTATGCAAATTCTTTAAACAATTTGGCTAATTTATATGCTTCTACAAACAATTATGTTGCTGCAGAAGCCTTGTATAAAGAGATTTTGCAAATCAGAAAAGAAACGGTAGGTATCAAGCACCTTGATTATGCAATTTCTTTAAACGGTTTAGCCATTTTGTATAGAGATATGGGCAATTACGATGCTGCAGAATCATTTTACAAAGAAGTTTTACAAATTTACAAAGAAGTTTTGGGTGAAAAACATCTTACTTACATAGCAGCCCTAAATGGTTTAGCTCTTTTGAATTGGAATTTGGGTAATTATGCAACTGCCGAATCTATCTTTATTAAAAATATAGCCATACAAAAGGAAGCATTAGGCGAAAAACACCCTATTTATCTAAATTACTTAACTAGTTTAGCAAATGTATATAGCGATTTAAAAAACTACGCAGCAGCCGAAGCTTTATATCTCAAAATTATAGAAACTCAAAAAGAGGTTTTGGGTGAAAAACACTTACATTATGCAATTTCTTTAAATAATCTGGGTATGGTTTGCTTCTACTTAGGAAAATATGAAGCCTCAAAACCTTTATATTTGCAGGCTTTACAAATCAGAAAAGAAATATCAGGAGAAAAGCACCCTGAATATACCCGTTATTTAAACAACTTGGCTCTTTTGCACCAAAATCTAGGAAACTACGCAGATGCCGAACGTTTGTATAAACAAGTAATGCAAGTACGAAAGGAAACACTTGGTGAAAAAAATTTTGGATATTTGACTTCTTTGAACTATTTAGCGGTTCTGCACCAAATGTTAAACAATTATCCCAAAGCCCTATCCTATTATCTTCCAATGATAAAAGGAAACAAGGATTTAATAGCTAAAAACTTTTCTTTTTTATCCGAAAAAGAAAAAGAAAATTATTACCAAACTAAAATTAAAAACTCTTTCGACTATTTCGATGCTTTTGCCATCACCCAAAAAAATCTAACTGCTCAACTCTACGATTTACAGCTTTTTTCCAAAGGAATTTTGTTAAATTCCGTTCAAAAAATGAAAAATCGTATTCTCAATAGTCAAGATTCCGCACTTATTCAAGAATACAAATCTTGGAATAATCTAAAAATTACTCTTGCTAAATACCATCAAATGAGCAAAGAAGAGTTTGCCAAAACAGGTTTAAACCTCGATTCATTGGAAAATTTGGCAAATGAAAAAGAAAAAAATCTTTCCCTCAAATCCGAATCTTTTGCCAAAATATCGGACAAAAAAACGCCTACTTGGAAAGACATACAAGCCAAACTCAAAAAAGACGAAGCCGCCATCGAAATTGTGAAAATTAATAAATTTGGCGTGGAGAAAATTGTAACGGATACTACGGATCATGCGTATAGAAATTCCACTTTTTAAAAAAGTGGAATTTCTGAATTTCCAAAATACCCACTTCATGGCTTAACTGATACGATCCATTATGCGGCTTTGATTGTTAAAAAACAATCCAAAGAACCCGAATTGGTTTTATTGACCAACGGAAACGATTTAGAAAAAAATGCTTTTGCTTTTTATAAAAATTCTGTTCGTTTCAAAAAAACAGACCCAGAAAGTTATAAAAAATATTGGAAAAATATCAAAAATAATTTGCAAGGAATCCGAAAAGTCTATTTTTCACCTGACGGAATTTACAACCAAATCAATTTGAATATTTTGCAAAACCCTGATAATCAAAAGTATATTCTTGATGAAATAGAGATTCAGCAACTAACCAATACCAAAGAAATTTTGGCTTTCGCAGATAAAAAAGATTTTCAAGACTTAGCTAATTTTAAAGCAACTTTATTTGGCAGACCTGCTTACGACATGGATAGCGTGGCGTATTTGGTAAATTTGGAATTAAGCAAAGCAAACAGCCAAAATTATGCTTTGCGAGATATGCGTGATCTTCGACAAGGTTCTTTTTCCGATTTGCTAGGCACAGAAAAAGAAATTGTGCTGATCGACAGTATTTTGAAAAGCCAAAAATTCAAAACCGAAAAATATTTGCTTTCAGAAGCTACCGAACAGAAAATCAAGACTTTGCAAAGTCCAAATATTTTGCACATTGCCACGCATGGCTTTTTTATTCCTGATTCTACTAGTAAAAACCCGATGTTAAATTCTGGAGTTTTGTTGGCAGGCGTTTCAAATTATTTCCGTTCAGAAGAAAAACCAGACACAGACGATGGCATTTTGACCGCCCACGAAGCCCAAAATTTGCATTTAGACCATACCGATTTGGTGGTTTTGTCGGCTTGTGAAACAGGTTTGGGCGAAATAAAAAATGGTGAAGGCGTTTATGGTTTGCAAAGGGCATTTAAGGCGGCGGGTGCAAAATCTATTTTGATGAGTCTTTGGAAAGTTGATGACAAAGTTACGCAAGAATTAATGACTTTATTTTACCAAAAATGGACAAAAACAGCTAACAAACGCCAATCTTTTGCAGAAGCACAAAAACAAATTCGTTTAATCTATAAAAATCCTTATTTTTGGGGAGCTTTTGTATTGGTTGGAGAATAGATTTTCTAACTTTTCTGAAGTAAAAAAAGCCTATTCCTTATCAGAATAGACTTTTTTTATAAATTTTTTTCCTAAAAAAATTAACGAATATTCAATTTGCCGTTAATGTTTAATTCAGGAATAGACAAGATATACAAACCTGATTCTAGTTTTTCAGTAGGATTAAGTTTGATGTGGTTTGAACCAATATACAAAGGCGATCTTTGATAATAGACTTGTTTGCCTGCCATATCAAAAACTTTGATAGAAACGGTTTGTTCTGCATGGCTGTTGTACTGAATATGGATATTTTCAGTTACAGTCGGGTTTGGATAAATAGAAAAATCTTGATTATTTTCTACGGTTTCCACTTTCGCGTTCATTGCATCATTGTTGCCATCATTGTTTAAAGCCTCTTCTTCTTCGCCTTCTTCTCTGCCCGCTGCTGGTGGTGCAAAATTGTTTGCAATAATGTCCGCAGGTGGAGTGTAAGTAGTTCTCACCCAAACTTTTTGTGCAGGATTGGTTGTTGCTGCATTTTGAACCTTAATTTTTAACCAACCAGTCGTTGTTGGTGTGTAAGTTCCAGAAATAGTAGCCCCTTTGTTTGTCAAAGTATGTACTTGTGTACCTCCTGTGTTATAAATTTTTAAAGTCAAATTTACAGTTGCATTGCTTGTAAAAATGGAATAACTTACAGGTTTGTTTGCTTCCACAAAAATACAACCTACTGTTCTTAATGCTGTTGAACTTGCTGGCAACTGACCGCCTTGTTTCAAAGAACTTGCGTGGTTATCTCCCAAATCGTCTGCCATTTCCCATTCTTGAGTAGTGCTTCTTGGCGTAAGATTGTAAGCTGTAAAATTAACTGGCGCCCAAACCGCATAACCTCTTCTGCCGTCATTTGCTGTTCCGTTGCAAGGAGGAGTGTTGATGTTTACTTGTCCGCTTGCATTAACCGTTTTAGTATCGATTCCGTTTGCTCCAGAATAATCTTTAAGTACAGTACCAGGTGCAAAATCTGTTTGAACCCAAGCGTTTTGCCAAACTGACCAATTGTCATTAATAGAAATAATTGCTTTTGTGCTTCTTTCAATAATTAAATGATCTTGTGCTTGAAAACGAACTTTATAAGCACCTTGTTTAAATTTCAAATTTTGATGACACCAAATTAAATTTGCAATATCTGCTTTTACTGGCAAATCTGCTGCACTTTTTGGATTATGAGTAAAACGTTTGCCTGTTCCTGCTACGCTAAACAAATCTTCGAAGAAAATTTGAGGCGAACCATCTACTGCCAAAGCAACTGCATAAGCACAAGAAAGTCTTGGGTCGAAAGTGTCGATGTGTGGAGCTAATTCGCTGCCTGTATTCCAACCGATCACGTTTCCGTTTGCGTCAAGATTTGGACGATAAGTATCATGATTATTTACAAAAGGAACTGTTCTGTGAACAAAATTTCCGCTGTAATTCATCACTCTATTTGCTTGTTGCATACTAGGCAAACTTCCCAAATCAAAGTTTCCTCCTCCTGTAATAATTCCATTTAAGCCATTTCTCAAAGCAAAATCAAAAGTACCTGCACGGTTTTGCACATTGTTGCACCAACCATCTAAATCTGATTTTCCACCTACAAACTCACCAACTGCGAACATAGAATTTCCACCATTTGCCCAACCTGCATTAGATTGCATATTTGCTAAGAAGTCTTCCATTGCCCAATGTGGAAAATGTTTGACCGCATCTATACGAACTCCATCAAAACCAAGTTGTTTTTTATACCAAATCAACCAATCACGTGTACCATTTCTCATGTGGTTAGTTCCTTGTGTAGGATTAAAACTTGCATTTGAACTTTGACCATAAGAACCAGCATCATAAGCAATATCAGGACCCCAATAAACTGCATTCCAATCTCCAGTAGTAGAACTATTGGCAGGATTTGGATAAAAATTTTGCCAATTTTTAGGAAAACGACCAGAACGGCTCAAATAATCTGCAGCCGATTCGTCTGTGGCTGATTTTTGATAAGACACATAACGAAAGTTTTTGTATTTGCTAGTGGTATTATCCTCCCAAGCCGCAGGGTCTTGACCGCCAGCACCTGTAGCACTACCAGCATTATCCACATGGTTCAATACAATATCCTGAACAACATCAATTCCGTTGGCGTGCAAAATTGCTACCATGCGCAATAATTCGTCTTTGCTACCCAAACGAGTTTTAAGAAAATTCTTTTGATATTTATCTCCCAGATCATAATGATCAAATGGAGAATAACCGTTGCCTTGATTTCCGTTTTTAATCGTAGGCGGAATCCAAACTGCATCAATACCCATTGCTTTGAGACGAGGAGCCAAATCAGACAAATAATTTGCCCAACCGTTAGGGTAATTATTATGGCGATAATCCCACCAAAAACCCTGTAAAACAATTTTTTGTGCAAAAGCACTTGGCAACAAGAACAGCAATAATGCGAGTCCTAATACCAAACGGAGAATTTTTTGAGTATTCATTTTTTTAGTTTTGTGTGTGTGATTAAAAAATGTAAGTGTTAGTTTAGTTAATTTTTTTCATTTTCACTTTGTCTCGAAAAATGTAAGATAATCATCATATTTAATTTAAAACTATGATTTAAAATCAAAATATTTTCTGTGGTTAACTGTTGCAAAGATAGCAGATTTGTAAAATGCTTTTCGTTCCAAAAAATGTTTTCATGAGGCGAATCATGGTAGGTACGTAGCTTTAACATTAATGGCACTTGGTACGTTTTAAATTATTGATTATTAATTGTTTATAAAAAACGTATCTTTTTTGTAAATCAAAAATGGTACTTTTTTTGATTAAAAAGAAAAATAAAGCTACCTTTTAATAAAGTTTTTATTAAAATCTTTGATTATTTTTTTTCTAAGATAACAACTACATTTGAAAAATCTGCTGCCGAATTAATAATTGATCTAAATTCTTCATATTCTGCTATCGAATAATCACTTTCCATGTAATATTCTTCTATACTCAAATGCAATAAATTGTTTTGCAAATGGTAATCCGATCTAAAACCTGCCACTTTTCGATATTGTGTGCCAAACTCTCGATGTATTTTTAGATTTTCTAAACCTTTTAAAACATATCCTTCAGGAATAAAAACAGAAATTTCCCTACGAATTTGATTAGGACAAGCCAACTGAATCTCTAATTTACGTTCTTGCGCAACCAAATAGTTTTGTTTGCCAATTAAATTGCCAATATGTAACAGATAATCGTTTCCTGCTTTTTCTAGTAAGGATTTGACTGAAATTTTGGCAGAAATTTCTAAATGTTTGTCCAATGGCGAATCATTTTTTGTAAATTTATTAACTTGTTTTTCCTGAATTTGTACGTCTTCTCCTACAAATTTTAACAATTCATCTAATGTTTTTTCTTTTTCTTTTTCAGATAGAGATTCATAATAAGGAAATAAAAACATGGCATTTTCTCCTGAAAAACTTTGTTTTAACCAAACATTAGCCGTTTTTTGAGCAATATCTAAAGTTATTTCTGCCTGCAAATTACTTGTATTTTGTTCAGATTGGCTTGCGGGAATGTGCCTAATTTGATGCACAGCCGTTTTATGGTCGCCTAGATAAACTGTTCTTATAAAAAGTGCATCATTGTTTGACCACAAAGGCGGAATCATGGCATATCTGTACTCAAATTCGGTAGGAGCTAAATAATGATCGGCATTTGGAAAGTAAAATAAATATTGTGTAAGATAACTCCAAGACATAAAATCTTTGTCAAAACGTTGTTCGCTGCGGTCTGTGGTCATTGCAAGTTCATAATTGATGCCTGCCAACTCAAAAAAATGCGTGAATAACCTGATAATTCCTGTATTATTTCCCACTTTTTTTGAAAGTACATTCAATAATTCTGACGACTCCCAATCTGCCTCTTTTCTATACAAATATTCGGTTTTAATATATTTTTCGATGGTTTTTATTTTTTCACTTTCAGACAGCGCCGAAATTTTTAGCCTTTTCAAAATTTTACTAATCTCCTCATCTGCTTCTTGTTGAGAATTAACAAAAATATCGAAATAACGGTCTGCTGCTTCTTCCCAAGTCAAAATTTCTTTGTTATCATTTGCCAAATTATACGCCAATTTATACTCCACTCGTTTCAAATTTGAGGTATAAAAGGCAAATTTTTCTTGTTCTAAGGCTTTGACATTCAACAAATTCACACGCAAATATCTTTTATGATTTTTCAAATCTTCGTCAAATTTGCCAAAATCGTTGTACATTTTTGCTTTAAAAACCAAATTTATAGGCGAAATAAGCTCTAAACTTGCATTTTTTACCAATAACTGTGTCTGCAAATAACTGCGTGAATAATAAGAAACTTCTTTTCGGGCAGTATAAAAATATTCAATTTCACTACCTTTTTCCAAACCATCAACAGCAAACATCAACACATTTCCAACCAAATCGAGTTCTTGAACTTTTTTAAAACTTTCTGCGCTTACCTCATTTATTTTGCCGTTTTCAGAAATTGATCTTGCTTTGACATCTACCATTTCAAGGACTTCGTGCAAAGAAATATAAATTTTATTGTATTGTTGAATGGCATTTTCGTCTTGCAACCTAATTTTTTTGTGGCGAGTTTCGTATAAATGTAATTCGCCCAAAGAATCATAAATATATTCATAACTCCTTTTGTCAAGCAAAATAACGGCAGATTCTTTCACTTCGTTAGCAGTCAATAATTGGCGCGCAGGCTGATCTTCCCATCGAAAATTTTTATAATCAAAATCTTGCGCAACAGACAAAAAAGGCATTAATAAAAGCAAAAAAAGAAATTTTTGCATAGTTTGGTTGTTCGTTTATAAATTTTTAAGGCTTTATTGCTTAAAAATAACGTTGCAAATTGAATTTGGTTTTTTTAATCGAAATTTTTATGTCTTCATTTTGTCAAATTATATAATTGTTTTTTTAGTACAACTTGAACAGTTTTTCAGCAAAATTATATCTTATACACAAGTTTCTATAAATAATTGGCAAAATTTTTGGAAAAGTAAAAAAACATCATTATACTTACATTTCTAAACACAAACAAAATTTATGAAATACGGACTCTCTTTCGAAGATTCAGAACATAATTTTAATTACGATACGCTGCTTACTTATAACGGCAAAATTGCTTATTGGCACTATTTCTGGCAACTCAATAATGAGTTTCCGCATAGCAAAAACAATTATATGTATATTGACTATGAAATGCTTTACAACAAATTGGTCAAGCGTTACAAAGTCAAAGCGGAAAATCTTTGGAGACAAGACAATTATGACAACGATACTACTTCTTAT
>RDXG01000250.1 GCA_004292785.1 Bacteroidota bacterium | reverse complement strand
ATCATATTTTTCTGTGGCAGGAGATAAAATTTCAATGGCTGCTATGGCATTCGAAACCGCATCTTTGTCTTTATTTTTGCCAACTTTTACATATTCAACCTCTTTTCCAATGACAATACTGGCATCAGGCAAGTAATAAGAATTGAGATCAGGGCAAGTGATCGCAAAACTTTCACCCAAAATCTTGTAACGTTTTTGTCGGATAAACAAGTTGCTACCCTCTCTAATAAGATTTGTATGAATGGTAGCATGATTTTCTGTAGCCATTTGATGATAAATTAAAATTCCGTTAGATAATTCAAATTTTGCCAATAATTCCTGCTCCAATAATTCACAAAATTCATCAACAGAAATATTGATGTGGATCTTGAAAAATACTGTTTTCATTCAATTCAAAACTTTTGCCGTTTATGGTAATTGTGCCTTCCAAAATGTTCATATTTTTTGTGAATTTAAGATAAATTTCTAATAATCTTCATCCAAACTGGTTTGCAAATACAAATTTCCTACACAAAGTTGAAATTGCTAAGTTAAAAACAAATTTCAGAATTACAAAAATCTATTTTCTCAAATTCAACAAACAGCTATAACTGCCTCTGTCTGTCGTGATTTTTATCAAATAAATACCCGCTTTTTCATAGCTAATATCAATATCCTGCCTGTACCAACTAATGTAATAAAGCGTATTTTGAAAAACTTCTCGGTCATCGGCACTAATAATACTCACGTGCAACGCCTTGATGTTGTCCTCGTCTAGTTCCAAAGAAAAACGTCCTTTGTTTGGATTTGGGAAGATTCTAATTTTATTTCTGTCCATTTTTGCCTTCGCAACAATTTGTCGCGCACTCATCGGGGCGTTGCTTGCCAAGACTTGATCGGGGTCGTCTGCCTTGATTTCCAGCGGTTTAGACATCATTTTTCCGTTGGGCGTGTTCACTTCTACGGTATAAATTCCGTCATTATTGATTTCTAATTGATTTTGCGTTGCACCTGCGATGGCTTTTCCGTTCAAAAACCATTGATTGTCGTTCAAACTGCTCGAAACCAAAATATTCATATTTTTTTTGATGCTTGGCAAAGTAAAACGCGTGGCTCTGATCGTCAAATCGTTTTCGTTAGACAAACTCAAACGCTGCGGTTTGGTGGCACGAACTCGCAAACGATAGCCGTTGCCAACTTCTAAATTATCAGGAACTTGAAACTTGAAAAAACGTTGATTGTTTGAAGTTTTTGCAATTACTTTCGCATTTTCAAAATTTCCATTGGCATCAGAAATTAACAATTCAAATTCGTTTTGATCGTCAAAATTTTCTTGCACTGTAAAATTAATTTGCAATTCTTCGCCTTTATGCAAACGGTTGCTAAATTGATCTTCGATAGTCATAGACGTTTTTGCATAAAATTTTTGACTTGCACTTACAGCTTTATACAAAAAATTGCCTTCTTGGCTAATTTTAATTTCAATATTTGAGTTGGAAAGTGGAATAATTTTGTTGTTTTCGATGATGGCTTTTCCTGAAATAATTTCAAATTTTAAAGGCAAATTCGCAGAAGATTTGGCTTGTAAATCCACTTTTTCGCCTATAAAATATTTGCTTGCTAAAGGTTGAAAGCTAATTTCTTGTGTTTTTTTGCTTGCATCAAAAGAAATTTCTGTTTCTGTTGGCAAATATTTTTCGTTCCCAATTTGCACAGCTTTGATCGTAATGGTTTCGTCTTTGCCAAACAAAAAAACGGTATCACTTTGTAGGCGCACCGAACCGCTAACAATTTGGTAACTAACAGGCAAATTTGCCGAAGATTTGGCTTTGATCACAAAAGAAGTTTCGCCACGAGCATTTTCTGGAATTGGCAAAAATTGTAAACTTTGTTCTATTTTTTGGATAATTTCAACAGGTTTTTCTTGTGTTTTTTCAATTTTATTTTCTGGCAAAGCAATAATTTTTTCTGAATGATTTGCTACATCAGACGCAATTTTTGTGTTCACCGAATCTGTTTTGTTTGTTTGCAAATCAGTTAGCAAATTTGATATAACTTTTACGTTATCCGATTTTACAAAGTCAGACGCAAGTCGGACACTATCTAAGCTCACGTTTTGTTGATTATTTTTTCCCAAAGAATCGAAAGTATAAACCAAATTATCGATGTAAAGTTGATTGTATGGTTTTTCGGATTCAATTTTTATTTCGTTGATAGACAACCAATTATCAAATTTGATTTGCTGAAAATCGTCTGAAACCAAGACTTTGAAAGTATATTTTAAAGTATCATTTCTAAAACCTTTGATCGTAGTTTCAAATTTGCCCCAAGGTCTACGAATTTGGAAAGAATGTAGGTCAAAATAACCTCTTTCAATTTTCAAAGAACCTGTATTTCCTTGTCCGTCATTGCATTGCCAAGCTCGACTTCCCTGAAAACCCAAATGCGAAAATGCCTTAGAATGAACGATAAAATGCCTTTCTTGACTTACTACCCAATTTTCATTGCCAAAAATTCGGTCAAAATCCAACAAAGATTGAGAACTTGCCAAATCGATATGCCCTGAATGTACTTCTTGATTTTCTACATTTTCGTTTTCAGTATTTTGCGCCAATATTTCTGTATTTTCACAAGAAAAACAAGAATATTCGAGATCATCGACATATAATTGATTGTATTTTTGGGCAGATTCTAGCGTGAGGCTGTCCAAATCTTCCCAATTATCAAATCGGATTTCTTGAAATTCACTTCCAACAGGCAAAGTATTTTTGTATTTGAGAACATTGTTTTTAAAACCGCAAAAAGTTACTTCATACGTTCCCCACCAAAGCGAATGTAAATTGAACGTTCCAGAAAGCATTTTGATGCTTCCAAAATTTCCATCTTTTTCGTTGCATTGCCAACTTTCCTGCCCTGAACGTGAAAATTGAAGCACTGTTTTGGACTTAAAATAAAATTCGTGTCCGTTTTCAGTAATCGAATTTTCGTGATTAACAGGCACTTCAAAGTCCAAATGATAGTTTTGTTGCTGGGCATAAAACGGAAAAATGGGCATTAAAAGCAACAAAAAACAAAGTGCAAAATATAGCGAGCCTTTCATACGTTAATTTTTGTCTGAATAATATCAAAATATAAGCCAAAATTTTAACAATTAGCTTTATTAAAACAATTATTAAACGTTTTTCATTAACAAATTTAAAGTTTTTTTGAATTTTTTTTGATTTGGTGGTTTTAATTACAAATATGTATTAAATGTGTTTTTAAATAAATATTTTGAAAATCATGAAAACGTGTTTTTTTATGCCTATTTTGTTCTTTTTTCAATGGATTTGCCCAAAGTACAGACGAATGGTTTGAAAAAGCAGAACAAGCCACAAATTCTAGCAATTATCGTAAAGCCATAAATTGTTATGTGTCTGCCACCAAAGCAAGAGGTAAAAATCCCCAAGTAAGTAGTAAGACAAAATTAGCTTAGGTTATTTTTTATCATAAATTCTTGGTAATCAAAATTATCCGACACCTTTGAAGTGTCTGATAAATATGCTCTATTACTTATTATTGTTTATTATATTTGTTGTAAGTAATCCTGCAAAATTAGTTTATATTATTGTAAAACAGAATTTTATGTCAAAATACTGATTTCCAATTAGTTATCAACAATCACAGAAGAAGTCTGTGTTACACTGGTTTTGTATAGTTACTTAATGCTATTGTTGTATCAACAGTTTCTCAAAACCAAATTTGTTCACAAAGTTTTTTATAACAAACATCTTTTTTCCTTTTTCAAAAAAAATACAAAACATTCCAAAATAAAAAATTATTTTTGCAAAAAAAAATGCAAACTACTTTTGACTTTGTAGAAGGCGAGGTTTTGTTGATAGACAAACCTTTAAAATGGACTTCTTTTGATGTCGTAAATAAAATTCGTTGGGCAATTAAGCTCAAAAAAATTGGTCATGCAGGCACTTTAGACCCTTTGGCAACAGGTTTATTAATTCTTTGCACAGGCAAAAAAACCAAACAAATCGACCAATTTCAGGCACAAGAAAAAGAATATACAGGAGTTTTGGTTTTTGGAAAAACAACGCCTTCTATTGATTTGGAAACCGATTTTGACAGCGAAACCAACACCGACAATTTGCAAGAATCGCAAATCAGAGAGGCAGTAGAAACTTTTAAGGGATTAATTTCGCAATTTCCACCGCAATATTCAGCCGTAAAAATAGGCGGGAAACCTGCTTACTTGAGTGCCAGAAAAGGAAAAAATGTGGAAGTAAAATCTCGCGAAGTTACTGTTTATGAATTTGAAATTACAGCTTTGGCTTTGCCTTCCTTACATTTTCGGATTCGTTGCAGCAAAGGCACATACATTAGGAGTTTGGTTAAAGATTTGGGAGATAAATTAGGCGTAGGAGCATATTTAGCCGAACTTCGCAGAACAAAAATCGGAGATTTTGATGTCAAAAATGCTTGGCAGGTTCAAGATTTGATCGAAAAAATTAAAAACACAACAAAACAATGAAAGTTCATTACGGAATAAATGATTTGCAAAAGCCTGATTATGCGGTAGTTACTAGCGGAACATTTGATGGCGTGCATTTGGGGCATCAAAAAATATTGAATCGGCTCAAAGAAATTTGTCGGCAGAACCCTTTGGCGCAAAGTGTGGTACTTACTTTTCACCCGCACCCGCGCACGGTGGTTTCTGACCAATATGCTTTGCAACTACTTTCTACTTTAGACGAAAAAATAGAAAAATTGGCAAATTTGGGCATCGACCATTTGGTTGTCATTCCGTTTAACAAGGAATTTTCTCAACAATCTTCTGAAGAATTTGTCCAAAATGTATTGGTAAATGCCTTAAATACCAAAAAATTAGTCATCGGTTATGATCATCGTTTTGGAAAAAACAGAGAAGGAAGTTTTGAACATTTGAAGGAAAACGAAAAAAAATATGGCTTCGAAGTCGAAGAAATTCCGCAACAAGACCTCGAAAATGTGGCAGTAAGCAGCACAAAAATTCGAAATGCTTTGCAAAACGGAAATATTTTGTTGGCAAATCAATTTTTGGCAAGTCCCTACACTTTGACAGGCGAAGTAGTAAAAGGCGACCAAATTGGCAGAAAAATTGGCTTTCCTACGGCAAATTTAAAGGTTTCCGATCCTTACAAACTCATTCCCGTAGACGGAGTATATGCAGTAAAAGTCAGAATACAAGATAAAAAATATTTGGGAATGTTGTATATTGGCAAGCGAAGCACCATTGGCGAAAATTTGGCAAAAGTAATTGAAACCAATATTTTTGATTTTGAGCAAGATATTTATGGAAAAACAATTACTTTAGAATTGATTCAGCAAATTAGAGCCGATCAAAAATTCGAAAATTTGCAGGCGATTCAAATTCAGTTGGCATTAGACAAAAAAAAATCTTTAAAAATTTTGAAAAGATAATCTTATGTTTTTAAAATTCGTATAATTTTTGTAGTTTGCTGAATAAATATAAAAAAAATTATGAAAAAAACACTTTTTAAATCTCTGTTCATCGTCTTATTTTTCTCTACTTCTTTGGCTTTTTGCCAAGATTATGTAGCTCCTACGCTTTATAGCTGTATATCTGGGGAAGCTTGTTCTCTTGTTCACAAAAAAAAGAATACAACCTATTCTTTTTCTTATAATGACCAAAATATCTTAACCATCAATGGAGCTAGTGCATCAGGAACTGCCTTGCTTTATAGCGGAAAGATTATTATTGAAAATACCATCACCAAAGTAGGTAGAAAAATGAAAGGCGAATATTTGGTTAAAGTGCCAATTTCTGTCAATAAAGGCTATACTTGGGATTCTAGAACTGCTACCGATTTTTTTACGGTGCGTTACATTGCCAAAACTGATGAAATTAAATTTAAAGCACATGGCAAAATGTTGGACACCATGCGCGACACTGATAACGGATATACGACCCAACAAATCCTTGATGATCTTTGTGGAGACCGTTTTACTCCCGAATACATCAATAAAATAGCTGCTGCTTATTTTATTTTACAGTACAATAAGGCACTTAAAGAAATATAAGTAATAAGACAATAAATGTAACACAGACTTTAGTCTGTGAATACTCTAATCTGCTGATAACAGGTTTTAATTTGTTAAAATACTAAGAAAAATAATTAAAACCTGTTTGCAATTTTTTCATATTTTTGGTAAAATATTTGAAAAAATTGCCCAAATTTCAATTCATTCACTTAACAAAAAAACTATGTTTCGTTTATTGAGTACATTCTTTTTTTTAACAATTATTTTAGGTTTTACACCAAAATCTAATGATTGTGCTTGTGATCAGCGACAAAAGTCGCCAAAACTTTTTCAGTGCAACGTCAAAACATTAAAATGTAAACTAATGCGGAAAAAAGTTTCTTATCTTTTTTCAATTGACGAAAAAGGTGGAAAAAGCACTTTAAGCATCACAGGAGCAACTTCTGCGGGTTCTAATTTGCTTTATAGTGGCAAAATGAAAATGGAAGATAATAGAAAAGGAAATTCTGGTACATTTGCAGTCAAAATTCCCGTTTCGGTCAATAAAGGTTATACTTGGGACGACAGAACTTCTGAAGATTTTTTGATTGTAACCTACGATTTATCCACCAAAAGCATTAGTTATGAAGCCACAGGAAAAATGGCTGCCTTAAAAGACATCAATCATGGTTTGACTACTGCAAAAATTCAAGACGACTTTGCAGGAACGCCTTTTACGCCTCTAAATTTGAGTAGAATCGCAAGCGCATATTTGATTTTAGAATATACAAAGGCTTTAAAAACAATTTAATTTTTATTAAATTTTTAGGAAAATATTACATAGAATAAACATTTTCCTAAAAAATAGGGTCTTCATAAAAACTAAATTATTATTTTTTTATGAAGAAAACAAAAAAAGCATCGTTTTCCTTGCAAAGAATTGCAACAGAAGCACGAAAAACGCTTAAAACTAGAGTGGTAGTTTCGCCAAAAATGTACAAACGCCACAACAAACACAAAAATAAGCCCTTCGCAGACACCCGCGAGGGGTTTCATTTTTTTAGAGCAATTCTCTTTGGTTTTGCAATAAATTAGAAATAAAAATAATAAACAGTTTGGCAAAAAAAACGTTTTTAAGGTCAAGATTTTTTAATAACAAAAATATGGAACACGCACCTCGAATGGATAGGATAAAATCGGCTATGTTTAAATTAGGTTCTGAACCAAAAAATTGTATATCTTGGCTAAGTCAAAGCCCAAAAAGCAGATTAGAAGCCGTAGAATTTTACAGAAAACAACACTCAATTTTATATGGAACTCAATCAAGACTTCAAAGAGTTTATACAAAAAAAATTTGCAAAAAATCTAGTTTGTAATTTTTTGTTTTATTTTTTAGGACTTATGCCTTTTCAAAGAACTAACAGTTCTTTGAGAACCGTTAGTTCTTGATTATCAATATTTATAAAAATAATTTTTTTTTGAAAGAATGTTATTTTTGGCTCGTTTTGGGCAGAATGTGTAAGTCCTAATTTTTAAAACCCCTCATGAAAAAACTCCTTTTTTTTCTATTTTTCATTTTTCCTTTTTTGGCAAAAACGCAAAATTTCGCTTTTGTTTTGACTGATTCCTTAGAAATTTGGCAAAATAACAGCAAATTAAGCAATGCTTGGGCAGGCGGTTTGAATTGTCCGCAATTTTCTAAAATCGATCTGAACTTAGACGGCAAAGAAGACCTTTTTGTTTTTGATCGCACCAATTCCAAAATTTCTACTTTTCTAAATGTCAATAATCGTTTTTTGTATGCTCCAAATTACGAAAATTTCTTTCCGATTTTGGAAGGTTGGGCTTTGTTGGCAGATTATAATTTTGACGGCAAAAAAGATTTATTTACTCCGAGCAATTTTGGAGTCAAATTTTACAAAAACACAAGCCAAAATCTACTCAATTTTTCTTTGGCAAAAGACCCTATTTTGACTACAAGTTTGGCAGGAAATCCGATCAATTTGAAAATAGATTTTCCCGATATTCCCGCAATTACCGACATTGACAACGATGGAGATTTAGATATTTTGAATTTTTTGCCTTCGGTGGGGCTAAATATTGAGTTTCACAGAAACAAAAGTATGGAATTATTTGGAAAACCAGACAGTTTAATTTTTGAAAAAGCCGACAATCGTTGGGGCGAAATTGAGGAATGTAGCCGTTGTAATGGCTTTTTGTTTGGTGATAACTATTGCAGAACTGAACGCACCGAACACGTGGGTTCTACTTTGCTTGCTTTAGATATGGACAACGATAATGACAAAGATTTGCTCATTGGGACAACGGGTTGTAAGGATTTGGTCGTAACTTTAAACGAAGGAAATGCCCAAAAAGCAAAATTTAGGGCTTCTCAAACCAATTTTCCTGCCCAAAAACCTGCTAATTTTCATAATTTTCCTGCCGCATATTTCGAAGATGTAGATTTTGATGGCATCAAAGATTTGTTAGTTTGTCCAAATACCACTTATAACGAAGGAAATTTAATGAATTTTGTGCAATCTGTCGCATTTTACAAAAACATAGGCACAAACAGCAAACCCGATTTTCAGTTCAAAGAAAGTGATTTTTTGCAAAATTCCATGCTCGATTTGGGCGAAGAAACGCATCCTGTAGCAGTTGATGTTGATGCTGATGGAGATTTGGATTTGTTGGTGAGCAATGCAGGTGCATTTCAAAATAATGGCGTTTTTGCCGCAACAATCACTTTTTTAGAAAATATTGGAACGCCCACACAAGCCAAATTTAGGGTTGCAGACAAAGATTTTTTAAACTTTTCTTTGCAAAATTTGGGCAGTCTAAAAATTACTTGTGCCGATCTGAACAACGATAAAGCTGTAGATTTGGCTTTTACTGCCATCAATTTGAAAAACAGAAAAATTGTTGCAAACTATTTATTGAACCAAAATTCGTCTGAAAAACCTTTGCGTTTTGGCAAAATGGATACTTTGGCAGTTGATTTGCGTTTTGGAGACGAGCTTAATTTTTGGGATATTGATCAAGACCAAGATCAAGATTTGATGGTTGGAGTTTATAATGGAGGCTTAAAATTGTACGAAAACATAGGAAATTTGACTTTCGAACTCAAAAATTCGGATTTGGGAAAGTTCGATCAAATTGTAGAAAATTCAGGAATGAGCCTTGCCATCGGAGATGTAAACCGAGATCAAAAACCTGATTTATTTGTAGCCAATCAAGGCGGAGAATTGAAATTAATTGACGATTTTACTCAAAAATTGAACGAAAAATGGACTTTTGAAAGTAATTTTGTTCAAAATACGCTAAAAAAACAAACAATTTCGCATCATTTTGGCAGAGGTTTTTATCCAACTTTTTTTGGCAAAAATTTGATTTTAGGTACAAATGCAGGCGGTTTGCAATATTTGTCTTATTTGGAAAACGTGCCAACCAATTTGGAAACTGAAAATTTGAACTCGAATTTTGAGGTTTTTCCTAATCCTGCAAACCAAATTTTAGAAATTTCTGCCAACGATTCAGGAACAATACAGATTTTTTCGGTTTTAGGACAAAAAATATTTGAAAAAAACTTCACAAATTCATTAAAAATTGATGTAAATCATTATCAATCAGGAATTTACGTATTGAAATTTTTTAATGCCAAAATCGAAATTTTTAGAAAAATTTTGCTGCAACACTAAAAAAATAATGTTATAAATTTGTAACTTTTATAAGGTTTCAATCAAATCTTATAAAAGTTACAAATTGATTTTATGAACAAAAAAATCCTAACAAAAGTCCAACAAATACAATCAACGGCGGAGATAATTTGCCAAAATGCAAAACCACAAAAGTAGTAATAATCACCAAAATATTGGTAAAATCGAAAGGAATTGGGTCTAAAAGCATAAAACCAGCGGCGATCATCATGCCCGAACTTGCCGAATTAATGCCTTCCAAAGATGCTTTTACAGGGCGATAGCGTTTGAGTTGATCCCAAAAATTGATCACAAAAAAAATAAGCAAAACCCCTGGCAAATTGATTCCCACAATCGATGCAAAAGCTCCCAAAATACTGCCAAAAACGCCAAATTCACGCATAGACAAAGCTCCAACATAAGCACTAAACGAAAAAACTGGACCTGGCACAGTCTGAACCATAGCATAACCTGACAAAAATTCTTGTGAAGTCAAATATTTTTTAAATTCCACAAATTCGTTGAACAAAGCAGGCACTAAAACCTGTCCGCCGCCAAAAATCAGGCTTCCGTTTCTATAAAAATTTTCGAACAAACGAATGGTTAAAGAAAAAATAGGAAAAGATCGGCTCAAATTTCCGAGCAATGCCATGCCAACAAAAACAGAAGTATAAATGATAAAATATCTCCATTGAATCTTAAAATTTTGTTTTTCTTCTTTGGGCTGTTCGCCAAAATTTCGGGCAGTAATCAAACCTCCCACCAATAAACACAAAGGAAAAATGTATGGATTTCGGGAAAAATAAGTAATGATCGCCACCAAAATCATGATCGCCCAAGCGGTTCGTCCATGCACCACTTTTCCAATAATTTTGAAACCTGCCTCCGCCACAAAACCAACCGCCATCGGCTGAATAAATTTGGTAAAATCCAAAGAAATATTATTTTTCTGCAAAAAATTGATGCCAACGGCAAGACTAGTCATGATCAAAAAAGCAGGGAAAGACCAAATAAATAAAGTCATCAAAGCCAAAGAAACTCCACCCAAACGAAAGCCAACCGCAACAATGGTTTGGGTAGAAGAGGGCCCTGGCAAAAGCTGACAAAGTGCGTTTAATTCTAGCAACTCACTTTCAGTCAAGTAGTTACGTTTTTGAACTAAAATTTCAAAAAACATGGCAATATGAGCTTGCGGTCCGCCAAAAGCAGTGATCGCAAGCCATAAAACGTCTTTCAAAAAAATTCTTTTTTTCCTTTTATGTTCCAATTTAAAAGGCTTTTTCGAGTTTACTGTTTTTGCTTCTCAAATAAAAGTCGGCAATTACAAGGGCAGACATGGCTTCGACAATAGGCACAGCGCGCGGCACCACACAAGGATCGTGTCTGCCTTTCCCTGAAACTGTTACACTTTCTCCGCTTTCGTTTACGCTTTCTTGATCAATCATTAAAGTTGCCACAGGTTTGAAAGCGACTCGGAAATAAATGTCTTCTCCGTTGCTAATTCCGCCTTGTATGCCTCCTGAATGGTTGGTTTTGGTCTTAATTTTATCGTTTTCGGTATAAAAAAGGTCGTTGTGTTGCGAACCGTACATTTCTACGCCATCAAAACCGCTTCCATATTCAAAACCTTTTACGGCATTTATTCCAAGCATGGCTTTTCCCAATTCTGCGTGTAATTTGTCAAAAACAGGCTCTCCCAAACCCACAGGCACATTTTTTATGACCGCACTAACCACTCCGCCAATGGTATCTCGGTTTTTTCTGGTTTGATCAATGAGTTCGATCATTTTTTCTGCCATTTCTGGATCAGGGCAACGCAAAATATTTTCTTCGGTTTTGCTTAAATCTAAGGTTAAATAATTTGGGTTAATTTTCAAATTGCCAACCTGCGAAACGTAAGCCTGCACCGAAATACCAACTCTTTGCAATAATTGTTTGGCAACTGCTCCTGCCGCAACTCTGGCAAGGGTTTCTCGTGCCGAACTTCTGCCTCCGCCTCTGTAATCTCTGCTTCCGTATTTGGCTTGGTAGGTAAAATCGGCATGGGAAGGTCTGAATTTGTCTGCAATATGCGAATAATCTTTGCTTCTTGCGTCTGCGTTCCAAACAACCATTGTGATGGGCGTGCCTTGTGTTTTGCCCTCAAAAAGTCCTGCAATAATTTGTACTTTGTCTTCTTCTTGGCGTTGGGTTGTGATTTTGGATTGTCCTGGTCTGCGGCGGTCTAATTCGTTTTGCACAAAATCCAAATCTATTTCCAAACCAGCGGGGCAGCCGTCAATGACTACGCCTACTGCCTCTCCGTGAGATTCTCCGAAGGTGGTGATTTTAAAAAGTGTTCCGTATGAATTCATGATCAAAGATCAATTATTTTTGCGAATGAAAAAATTTTGCGCCAAATTTAAGCAATCAAATTTTATAAATTAGGAATTTTATTTTTCAATAAATAGCTTTTAAATTTGGAATTTTTGAAGGAAAATACTACTATTTTAGAAGATAGACTAGCCCTTTTTATGAAAAGAATTTTCTCAAAATCCTATTATAAATTCAGAAGCAGAAAATTTTGAGAAAAACTTTTTATCTAAAAAATCCCCTAAATTCGCGGTTTCCAAGAAATTTCTTCTACCCCCAACTCCTGCGCCATTTTGCGTGAAAGCACAAACAAATAATCGGAAAGGCGATTTAGGTAAATCAAAACCAAATCTGCAACAAATTCTTTTTCAGACAATTCTACGCAAAGTCTTTCGGCACGTCTGCAAACTGTGCGCGCCAAATGCGCAAAAGAAACCGATTGATGTCCGCCTGCCAACACAAAAAAACGCAATTCTGGCAATTCAGAATCCATGTTGTCCATTTGGCTTTCCAAAAGTTCGATGTCTGTTTGCTTTAAATCAGGAATTTTTTTGCGGTTTTGATCCTCTTCCGAAGCCAAATTTGACCCAATCGTAAACAATCGGTCTTGAATTTCTTTGAGTAAATCTTTTCGGTTTTCATTGACTTGCTGATCTCGCAACAAACCAATGTAGGCATTTAGCTCGTCAATCGTTCCGTAAGAATCGATTCTCAAATGTGATTTTGAAACCCTTGTACCACCAATAAGCGAAGTTTTGCCTTTGTCGCCTGTTTTTGTGTAAATTTTCATGTTTTTATTTGAATAACCTCAAAGCGTTTGCAGTTGTTTTTTCTGCAATTTCTTCGATGCTTTTTTGCTGACAATCTGCCAATTTTTGTGCAATGATCGGAATGTAAGAAGTTTCGTTTCTTTTGCCTCTGTACGGAACGGGGGCTAAATATGGGCTGTCGGTTTCTAAAATTAAGTGTTGCAAATCTATGTTTTTCAAGACTTGATCCAAACCTGATTTTTTATAAGTCAAAACCCCTCCAATGCCCAACATAAAGCCCAATTTTATCAATTTTTCGGCTTCTTCTGCCGTTCCACCAAAGCAATGCAATACGCCAAAAAGTCTGCCATCTTGCAAATTTTCTAACAATGCTATCACTTCCGACATGGCTTCTCTGGCGTGAATGACGAGTGGCAAATCGTGTTTTTTGGCAAATTCGGCTTGTATGTTGAAGGCTTCTTTTTGCTGTTCGAAAAAACTTTTGTCCCAAAACAAATCTAAACCCATTTCTCCAACTGCCTTAAATTTGCGTTTGTCGAGCCATTGTTCTACCAAATACAACTCTTTTTCGAAATCTTTTTTGACATGGCAAGGGTGCAAACCCATCATGGCAAAGCAATTTTTAGGGTATTTGAGTTCTAATTCTAACATTCCATCAATGGAAGTATGGTCGATATTTGGCATCAAAACGGTGTTTACTTCTGCCTCAAAAGTTCGGGCAAGCATAAAATCGATGTCGTTTTTGAACTCTTCTGAATAAATATGGGCGTGAGTATCTACAAAATTCATGTTTTTTTTGGCAAAATTAGTTTTTTTTATGATTTTTTTTTATTTTTGTCAAATGTTTTACAAAAAATAAAAAATGCTAATTAAAGAAAAACCTGTAAAAAACAAATCTTTTAACAATTTGGAATCTTTGGAAAGAAATATTGAGTAAGTATCAATGCTAAAATAGTTTACACTATTGTAATACACCCTTCAGGGTGTGAATAAACTGATTATCAATAATTTACAAGAAAAAACACCCTGAAGGGTGTGTTACATTTAATTTTTAATGGGTACTTATATTCCGCAATTTGTTGGCAGCATAGAAAGATGTTTAATTTTGGAAAGAATCCAAATTAGAAGTTATCCACTTTTGCCTGAAAACTTAAAAAGAATTGTTAAATTGGCACAACCACCTTTAAACCCAATAAATAAATGACAAATCCAAAACCTACCATCATCAAAAACGACCATTTTCCTGTGGGAAGTTATGCGTGGCACGAGATCAAAGACAAAATGTTAAGCGGAGATATTCAAATTTTATTGGGAAATCATTTGCAAATTTCCGATTATTCTACCGAAGTAAAAGAATATTGGTTGCGTGTGCTTGCCCTAAAATTGCCTTCGCCAATGCAAGTTCAGCCATGCTATTTTTCTGTAAAAAAGGGCATTTTGTATCATTATGTTTCCTTAAATTGGGAACAAATCCGAGATTTGCCTTTGGCAGATGCCCAAAATTTGCAAGCAAAAGCCTATTTAGCAGCCATTTTAGAGATTCCAAAAATCAGAGGAATGAAAAAACGTTTTTTTGATACGCAAAAATTTTATGATGATGTGCAAAAGTTGTTTGTAGAAAAAGGGTGGATTTCGTAGATTTTTTGAAAATAAAAATGCCACCCACATTTTTTTTTAGAAAAATAAAAACTAGTTCACATTTGTAGTAAGTAAAGCCGATTCCAAAGTCAAACCAGGTCCAAAAGCCATACTCAATACTTTTTTTTTGTGGTCATTTTTTTCGAGGCTTTCTAATAATTTTTTTAGCACAAAAAGCACCGTTACAGAGGACATATTGCCAAAATTTTGCAAAATATCATAAGAAAATTGGTTTTGAACTTTTGTAATTTTCAAGACTTGTTCCAATTTTTCCAGAATTCGTTTTCCGCCAGGGTGAATAGCGAAAAACCCAATATCCGACAAATCTATATTACTGTTTTTCAATAAGTTAGTGATCAAAAGTTCAGATTTTTCTTGCAACAAATCCGCCACATAGCTGCTTAATTGCATCTGAAAACCAAAATCACCAATATTCCAAGCCATATCTTTTTTTCCCTGAAAAGCCAAATCGCAATAAAAATCCTCTAAAATTAGAGTTTTTTCAGCTGTTGAGTTTGCTTCCAAAAAAACCGCTGCTGCCCCATCAGCAAAAAGCGCATTAGAAACCAAATCATCATCTTTTTTTGAAAATTGCAAATGCAAAGTACACATTTCAACACCAACAATTAGGACTTTTGCATTTGGAACAGCTTTACATATCAAATCTGCATATTTTAGGGCATTAAAAGAGGCATAGCAGCCCATAAAATTAATGCAAGTTCTTTGCACATGGCTCGATAAAGGCAGTTTTTCGGTTAGTTCTATGTCCAGACCTGGTGCATACATTCCTGTACAACTTACGGTAATCAAATGCGTAATTTTTGGGTAAATTTCGGGCGAAATTGCATTTTCGATGGCTTGAATTGCCAAATTGCAAGCATTTTGCTCGTAAATTTTCATCCTTTTTTCGGTAGAAGGAAAAGCCGAATTATCGTTTGGATAAAAAGAAAAATCTTTGGTTTTCAAGTAATCGTCGATCACAGAATAGCGCGCATCGATGGCAGTAGCACGATAAATAATTTTTAGTTTTCGTGCTTCTTGCGTATCTAATTGCAGTTTTTGGATCATAAAATCAGCAGTAGAACTTTGCGGAATTTGGTATGGCGGATTGGCAGTTCCAATAGCAACCAGATGCGTTTTTTGCATAATTTTTTTTCAAATAACTTTGCGTAAGGTTTTTTTGTTTGAGAAAATCGTTTAAAATCGAATTCCCATGACTGTAACATCATCAGTTTGTTTTTCGTTTGCTTCTTTCATCCAATGGATTAATGTATTTTCTAAACGCGTTTTTTGACTTTTCAAAGGCAAATTAGCAAGTTCAACAAACAAACTTTTGAGTTTTTTGATCATAAATTTGCGTTTATTTTGCCCACCAAATTGGTCTTGATAACCATCAGAACACAAATATAACATCACAGGATTATTGCTTAATTGTATGCTTTGCTGTTCAAAATCCTTTTTTTCGTTGGTCAAATGTCCTCCAATAGATTTTTTTGCGGTTCGTACATCTATAATTTCCTGATTTTCAACATAATACATCGGATTCATTGCACCCGCATAAACAATTTGTCGGCTTTGTTTGTCAAGAAGTAAGATGCCCATTTCCATGCCTTCGGTGTTGTCGGTTTGTTCTTGTCGCAAAGTTCGCCTAATATTTTGGTGCAAAGCAGTCAATATTTGTGCAGGTTCATGAATATTTTTGTCATCGACAATTTTGTTCAAAATTTCAATGCCTAACATACTCATCAAAGCACCAGGCACACCATGACCTGTGCAGTCGGAAACCGTAACAATTCCTCGATGTTCATCAATTTGTTTGAACCAATAAAAATCACCTGAAACCACATCTTTGGGGCGGTACAAAATAAAATAATCAGAAAAAAAAGATTTCATTAATGCTTTATCGGCAAGCATAGACGATTGTATGCGTTTAGCATATTGAATACTACTCAATAAATTTTGCGTTTTTTCTTGAATTTGTTGTTTTGCCAAAAGTAAATTGTCTTGTTGCAATTCTATTTCTCGTTTTTGACTACTTACAATGTCCAGCGTAGAATGAAGTTCTTCGATGGTCATGTTCAATTCATTGTTTTTTTGGTTAATTTCTTGGGTTCTTGACTCTACTTTTTGTTCTAAATTTTGGTTCAAATTGCGTAATTCTCCCGAAAGATTTTCTATTTGCCCAAAAGCTGCACTAAAACGACTTGCCAACAAAAATGCCTGTAAAAACAAAAATATAAAAAGTCCAATGCCAAATAACAAAATTGTTTTGTCTAAAATAAGTTTGAAATACAAAATATCGTTGATAGTTGCGATACAAATTATTAAAATTCCAAGCAATATAATTTTTGAATCTGGACGTTTTCGAAAAACGATTATACCAATCATCACCAAATAATAAATGACCACCAACAATGCAAAAATTTGATAAAATGGAATGATTTGATTTGATATTTGAATGGGCAAAAACACAGTTGCCAACATACAAATCACAGAAATAATTTGAATAAATCGCAGCACTTTTTGGGAAATATCTTCAGGAAAAACACTTTGTACAAAACTTGTTAATGCCATCAAAAGTCCATAAAAAGTAAGATAAGCCACCATTTTAAGCAGATCAAAATGCCACGACCATTCTACAAATAGTTGAGCCAAAACTTGTTCGCCTGTAACCAAAGTTCGCAATAAAGTAAGCAAACATATTATGGCAAAAATCAAAGAACTTTTGTCTTTTTTGCGCAGAAAAAATAGCCCAAAATGATAACAAGACATGATAAAAGTTGCGCCAGTCAGAAAAACATCAAACAAAATTTTCTTTTCCCGATCACGCCTAATTTCTTGTGCTTCGCCAAGCAAAATTGCAGCCCGCAAACCACCTTCACGCAAAGAAAATTGGGCAGCATGAAACACAATTTGCAAAGTATCCGCAGTTGGTAATTCCAAAATAATTGGCAGAACTTGCATTTGATTTTTTTCGGCAGTGCTGTCCAATTTGCCTATTTCGAGGCTTTTTTTGCCATTGATATAGAGTTTGTACGCCACCGATTGTTCAGGAATATGAAAAACAAGATTTTCAGGACGTTTTTTGGGTAGTAAAATTTGAAAAGAATAAGTTGCAAAACCTTGCCCTTTTAAAGGCATATCGTCTGAACTAAAATCTTTCCAATTACTTGGAATTTTGATAAAATGAGGTTTTTTAAGTGCTTGTATATCAGCGTATTCCAAAAATTTATTGTATTCAAAATGACTTTCGCCTTCTATTTTAAGTATTGGTTTTTGATCAAAATCCCAAGTTCTCAAATCCAATATTCCTTTTTGTAGAACGGATTGAGCTTGTAAGGAATAACTAAAAAAAATTCCCAAAATGCACTTAAAAAATATTTTGAACAAAACAATTTGGTTTAGATGTCTGGCAAAAGTAATTTTTTTTTCGAAGAAATAAAAAATAATGATTTAATATGTTTGTTTTAACATTATTTTAAGAGATTCGTTTGATCAAAAAGAATATTTTTTGTTATATTTCATTGTTTTTTAGTAAAATTGCAAAAAAATAAGTTTTTAAGGATTATTTTTTAGAAAATTTGCAAAATTTTAGCAAATTTGAGATAAAATTTGATCAAAAGTATTGTTTAATATTTGTCCGACAAATTTCTGACTTAGGTTTGTTTGTTATAAAAAATTAAATTCAGATCAAGATTTAAACAAAATATTTCTTTATATTTATTCACAAAAAACGATTTTCCAACAGAAAAGTCTTTGAAAAACCATGATAGATCAATTAGATAACGGTCAAGTTGTGCTAGAAAAACCTACGTTTTCGAGTCAAGAAATTTTGAATGACTACCGAATTGCTTGCGAAAGCAGACAAGTAAGTTTGATGGGCAGAAAAGAAGTATTTATGGGCAAAGCCAAATTCGGAATCTTTGGCGATGGCAAAGAAGTGGCTCAATTGGCGATGGCAAAGGCTTTTCGCAAAGGTGATTTTCGTTCAGGTTATTATCGAGATCAGACCTTTATGTTTGCCATTGGCGAAGTAAGTTTGGAACAATATTTTGCCCAACTTTACGCACACGCAGACGTAGATCACGAACCTGCCACAGGCGGAAGATGTATGAACGCCCATTTTGGAACGCGCTTTTTGGACAAAGACGGACTTTGGAAATCGCAAACAGACACTTACAACACTTCTTCTGATGTTTCCTCGACAGGAACGCAAATGCCGCGCTTGGTCGGTTTGGCGTATGCGTCAAAATTGTATAGAAACAACCCCGAACTCAAAAAATTTAGCCAATTTTCGATCAACGGAAACGAAATTGCCTTCGGAACAATCGGCAATGCCGCCACTTCTGAAGGTATGTTTTATGAAGCCATCAATGCCGCAGGAGTGTTGCAAATTCCGATGGTGGCATCAGTTTGGGACGATCATTACGGAATTTCTGTGCCACAAGAATTTCATACCACCAAATTAAGTATTTCGGAAGCTTTGGCAGGTTTTCAAAGAGATCACAGAAATGGCTTAGAAATTTTTACGGTCAAGGGTTGGGATTATGAGGCACTTTGCCAAACTTACCAAAAAGCCAGCGAATTGTGCCGTACAGAGCATATTCCTGTACTTATTCACGTTTTGGAACTCACACAACCGCAAGGACATTCTACTTCTGGTTCTCATGAACGTTACAAAAGCAAAGAAAGAATTGATTGGGAACTCGAACACGATTGCAACCTAAAAATGCGAAATTGGATATTGGCGCAAGGTTTTGCAACAGAAGACGAGTTAGAAAAAATTGAAGAAACAGCAAAAGATGTTGCCAATAAAGCAAAAAATAGAGCATGGTCAGCTTACCAAAAAGGAATCATTGCCGATCAGCAAGAAGTTTTGCAAATTCTGAACGAATTGGTCGTAAAAAATCCTGCAAACAAGGCTTTGGCAAATATTTGTGAAGAAGTTTCTAAAAATTCGAATACAGAACGTTTGGAAACCATTAAATCTGTAAAAAAAGCCTTGCGAGTCTTGCGTTTCGAAAATTCGGCAAATAAAGTTTTACTAAAAAATTGGTTAAAAAGAATTTTAGACGAAGCAGAACGCCGTTACAGTTCTCATTTGTATAGCGAATCGGCAGAATCAGGTCTAAATTTTGAAACCATTGCCCCAACTTATGACGAAAATAGCCCACAAGTAGATGGCAGACAAATTTTGCAGGCTTGTTTTGATGAGGCTTTGGCAAAA
>RDXG01000249.1 GCA_004292785.1 Bacteroidota bacterium | reverse complement strand
ACCAAATTAGCCAAAGAAGGCGTAAAATAATCGTTGTAAAAGGCTTTCACGTCTTCAAGCGTAATGTTGTTTAGCGTTTCTTCTGTGCCAGACGTAGGAATTGCCCTGATGTTGTCGTTTCCGTAAAGCAAAATATCGTAAACCGAACTAGCCACAAAAGTAGGCTGTGTTTGTTGATTTTTGATGCCCGCAAGATTTTGTTTTTTCAAACGATCAAAATCGGCTTGATCAAATTTTGGGCGAAACATTTTTTCTTCTAACAAAGACAAAGTTTTAGGCAAATTCTTTTTCAAACAAGAAACTTGCGCATACAATTCTTCATTAAAACCTGCAAAAATGATACTACTTCCTAGTTTTTCGAGTTCAGAACTGATTGCCTCGTTGGTATAATTTTGTGTGGCTTCGTTCAACATTCTTGCCATAAAACTAGAAACTCCTGCTTTATTTGGTGCTTTTGCCGAATGTAAATGTCCTCCTTTGATGGTAATTTGGAAAGTTACCGTAGGAATTTCGTCATTTTTTGCGCCGATGATTTTAATTCCGTTTTTCAAATCTTTTTTCCAAATAGCAGGCACTTTTACGACAGGATTTTTGCCCGAAGCAGGTTTTTTGCTACGATCAAAATTGTCTTTGCCTTTGTTGTATTTCAAACCAGAATAGCCATAATCTGGGGCTTTGTAGTTGCTTTGATCTACAACATAATTGTCTTCTGCGGCTAGATCTTTGGCATCTTTTGGATAGACACTCAACAAAACTGCTCCTTTGCCTTTGATATATTTGTTATAAACCCTCATTACGTCTTCTTTTGTCAAATTTTCTACTTCTTTAAGGTCTTTTCCAATGTAATTTGGGTTTCCAAAAAAGGTCTGATAAAAAGCCAAAGTCGAAATTTTGTTTGATACACTTTGCAAACTGTTGATGGTAGAAGTTTCGTTTCCAGCTTTAAAACGCATCAAAGCCTCGTCGCTTACGCCTCTTTTTTCAAATTCTGCTAAACTTTCACGCAATATTTTTTCCATTTCTGCCAATTTTACATTCGGGAAAGGTACAAGCGTGATCGAAAATTCGCCTGACAATTCGGAAGCCCTATTGAAAGCCGAAGCCTGCGCCGCTTTTTGAGATTTGGTAAATGTTTCGTAGAAAATAGAACTTTTGCCTTGCCCAATAATTTCTGCCAAACATTCCAAAGCCGTTCCGTCAGGATGGTTGTAAGGCACAGAAGGGAAAACCACACTCAACATCGGGAATTTGATGTAGTTGTCTTGATAAGACGCATAACGGTCTTTTTCCAAACTTACCAAAGGCAAATTTGTGTTTGTAACCTCTGCTCCTCTTGGAATTGAGCCAAAATATTTTTCGGCTAATTTCAACACTTCTTTCGGATCAACATCGCCGCCAACGGTCAAAACCGCATTGTTAGGTCCGTACCAACGCAAGAAAAAGTTTTTCAAATCTTGCACATCAACTCTGTCCAAATCTTCGACATAACCGATGGTTAGCCAAGAATATGGGTGTCCGTAAGGATACAAATTTTTAGAAGATTGTTCGCCTACCAAACCGTAAGGGCGGTTGTCATAATTTTGTCCTCTTTCATTTTTTACGGTTGCGCGCTGAATTTCAAATTTCTTTTGTGTAACTGCATCAAGCAAAAATCCCATGCGGTCTGCTTCTAACCAAAGTCCTCTTTCGAGTTGGTTTGATGGCAAAGTTTCGAAATAATTGGTTCTGTCGCGGTTGGTTGTTCCATTCAAAGTTCCGCCTGATTCTGTTACAATTTTAAAATGTTCTTCGTCTGCCACGTTGTCCGAACCTTGAAACATCATGTGTTCGAAAAAATGTGCAAAACCCGATTTTTTAATTTCTTCGCGCGCCGAACCCACATGATACGTAACGTCGATATGCACGATTGGATCAGAATGATCTTCGTGAATGACTACGGTTAAACCATTGGAAAGCACGTATTTTTCGTAAGGAATGACAATTTCAGAGCCTTGTTTGCTTACTTTTTCAATAAGTTTGCTTTGCGCCATTGCCAAATTGGTCGACAAGAAAAGCCCCAAAGCAAGGGAAAATATTTTTTTCATTAAAGTTAAATATTAGAGTTTTTTTTGATTTGGTAAAATTACGTATTTTTTTATAATCTTTGTTTAAACAATTAATTTTTTTTTTAATAATTATCAAACCTTTGCTAAACTCTACGCATAAAGCAAGTTAAATTTAATGCTATTTGGTAGAAATCCGTTTGTTCAAGTCTATCAAATTTCCTAAAAACATTCCTAAAAAACTTGCTAATAATCCTATAAGTACACTAGGTATTTCAAATTCTTGATATTCTGCAAAAAAATAAGTCAATAAACCAAAGATCATTGACAAAAAAGCACTCAAAGAAGTATTTTTTTTCAGATATAAACCTGCCAACAAAGGCACAAAAAATACAACCAAAGTTAGCGCAGAAGAACCTGAAACCAAATCGTGAATGTTGTTTTTGATGGTGGAAATAATGGTTGCTGTTAGTGTAATAAAAACGACAGAAATTCTGACCAAAACAAGCAAAGGAATATGAAATTTATGCAAAAGAGGTTTTAACAAATTTTCGGCTAAAATAGAGGCAGGAGCCAAAATAGCCGAACTGGTCGTACTCATAATTGCGGAAAGCAATGCACCAAAAAATGAAATTTGCATGAAAATATTGCTATGCAACATGACCATTTTTGGTAAGGCAAATTGGGCATCACCTAACACAAGTTCTGGGTATAATTTGCGTATAAACAAAATGATCAATAAAGGTAAAATGGCAACCGACAAATACAAAAATGCCCCCAAATACGAAGCCCAAATGGCTATTTTTTCAGATTTTGCAGACATAACCCGCTGAAAAACATCTTGACTTGGAATAGAACCCAAACCAATCGTAATCCAAGCAGCAATATAATGGCTGATACTTTTCCAATTATTTTCGGGCAAAATATCAAAAAAATGATTAGGTAAATTATCGAAAATACTCGAACTTTGATCTACTTTTTCGGATAAATTCCAAGCCAAAAACATCATTCCTGCCACAATCATCATCGTTTGAACAAAATCGGTGATCGAAATTGCCCACATTCCGCCAATGTAGGTATAAATCAACACAATCGTAGCTCCTGCCCACATACACGCCTGAATATTCCAACCTGAAACGGTTTGCAAAACAATAGACAAAGCCACCAATTGAGCTGCCACGTAGCCCAAAAACGACAAAATCATAAAAATAGAAGAAAAAACTTCTACTTTTTTGCCAAAATGTATTCGATAAAAATCTCCGAGTGTGATGATATTTAGTCGATAAAACTTTTTTGCAAAAAACATTCCGAGCAAAAGCAAGCATAAAGCTGCTCCCAAAGGCTCCTCGATAATGCCCATGATTCCCTTTTCCACAAATTCAGACGAAGCGCCCAAAATGGTTTCTGAACCAAACCAAGTGGCAAACATTGCCGCAGAAGCCAAAGAAAGAGGCAAACTTCTGCCTGCCAAAATGAAATCGTTGCTATTTTTGACTTTTTTTGAGGCATAAAAACCTATGCACAAAGTCAAAAACAAATACAACCCAATAAAAATCAGTAGCAAATGAGAAATTATTTAGATTTTTTAAATTGCGCAAAGTAAGTATCAATTTTTGTTCTTAGAAAACAAAAATAGGAAAAATATTTTAAGAAAATGCAAAAAAAGTCATTAAGCCTGAAAATCAATTCCAAATCGGAAGAATTATGAATTTCAATAGTTAATTGCATATTTTTATTTTTTTGGCAATTTACGTGTGTTTTTTGATAATTTTTTCTGAATACGCATAAAAACCTTATCGTACAACTAAGCCGTTGTTTGTGTCCACACAAACAACCCAAGCCACTTGTCGTTTGTGCGGACACAAACAACAGCACAAAAATATGAAAACAGGAATCATGGGTTATTTTACAAGCGCGAATTTCAGGTTTGATGTGAGTACCAAAGCCAAAAAGAAAATCATGGAAAGCATTGATGAGCAAATTTTGACTCCTTTTCCGTTGCCAAAAGTGAAAGCGCAAACCCTAGAAATTTTATTGAATACAGACGGCAAAAGCACAGAAAGAAAAACAGAAAAAATATCGAAAACCGATAGCGCAAAAAATTTGAGTTTTATATTTTATTTGCCTTATTCTAAAATTGTAATTCGTGAAGTGCTTGATTTGCAAGCATTTACGGAAGAGTTTTTTGAAGTCCTAAAAGAAATTTTATTGCCTTACAATATTGCCCAAAATGTAGTTGAAGATTGTAAAAAAAGCGTTTTGGCAGAAATGATAGGAAAAGAAGAATACCTTTTTAAACTCAATCCATCTGAAAAACAGTGGAGAGAAGTGGCTAAAAACTTACAAGGAAAATAGTTTTTTGCCTACCTGTCGTTTGTGCGGACAGAAACAACGGCTTGGAGTTTAATACAGCCTGAATTGCTAAAAAATGCTTATAATGGAAAATATTTTTCTTTATAACTATTTTAATGGAAAATATTTTCTATATTTGCATAAATAAACAGTTTTAATGGAAAATATTTTACCAATACATCTTTCAGAAGTGATTTTTTCTTCTAGTAATTCACAGATAAGCAAGCAAATTACTAAGTTAGAAAAAGCAGGAAAATTGCGAAAAATAGCTTCTCGTATCTACACGCCAAATTTTACGGATAGTTCAGAAATAATTATCAGACGTAATTTATTTATGATTCTTGGAGAACTATATCCTAATGCCTTGTTAAGTCATCGGTCGGCATTGGAATTTAAGCCAACATCAGCAGGACATATTTTTCTTACCTATACGTACACAAAAAAAATAAATTTGTCGGGTATAACGCTTCGATTTATGGAAGGTCATGCGGCAATAGAAGGCGATAATCGTGTTTCTGGTGAATTATTTGCCTCACAAATTGAAAGGGCATTATTGGAAAATTTACAAGTAAGTCGTCAAGTAGGTTCAGAATCTAAAACGCTTACTTTGCCTGAAATTGAAGATAAATTAGAAGAAATTATCAGGGTAAAAGGGGAAAAAGAATTAAACGAATTGAGAGATAGGGCAAGAGTAATAGCTGAAAAACTTGATATGAAAAGTGAGTTTGAAAAATTGAATAAACTGATCAGTGCATTGCTTTCTACACAGCCCTCAAAAATATTATCATCACCCTTAGCTATTGCAAGAGCATTTGGAAATCCCTATGACCCTATAAGATTGTCTTTGTTTGAAAAATTATTTGTTGAATTAAAACAACAAGAATTTATAACACAGCCTGAAAAAAATATAAGTAATCAATCATTTCGTAATTTTGCTTTTTTTGAAGCCTATTTTTCCAATTACATAGAAGGAACAGAATTTGAATTGGAAGACGCAAAACGCATTATAGAAACAAACGCACCAATGCCTACCCGTGATGAAGATTCGCATGATATGTTAGGAACTTACAAACTTGTTAGCAATAAAACTGAAATGGCTTTGACTCCAACAAGCCCCGAAAAGATGCTGGAAATATTATTGTATCGGCATAAAATATTATTAAATGCTCGAACATCAATGAAGCCAGGTCAGTTTAAAGATAAAAATAACAGGGCGGGTGAAACGCATTTTGTCGACTATACCTTAGTAAAAGGAACACTCATAAAGGGTTTTGACTATTATCAGGTATTGACGAATCCCTTTGCGAGAGCAATTTATATGATGTTTTTGATAAGTGAAGTGCATCCTTTTTTGGATGGTAACGGACGTATTGCAAGAGTAATGATGAATGCAGAATTAGTCAAGGGGGAGCAGACAAAAATTATTATACCCACAGTGTATCGAGATGACTATGTTGGGGCATTGAGGCTACTTACCCGTAAAAACGACCCTTCTGCATATATACGCATGATGCAAAAAGCGTGGATATTTAGTGCAACAATATTCGGTGACGATATAAATGCTATGGAAAATCATTTGAAAGAATCTAACACATTTAAAGAACATGATACAGCAAAACTGAAAATCATATCGTCATAAAAAAACATCAGAACTAACAGTTCTTTAAGAACTGTTAGTTCTTGATAACCCAATCCTATGCTACCAAAAAATTTAAGGTTGTTCGTTTTTATAAGAAATCAAATTGGCAAACAAGCGGTACGCACCTGCCACACCTGCGGGCAACTGCCTAAAAAACGCATAACCTGTGTAAATAACCGCACCTTTGCCATGTTTGGAAAACAACAAACCGCCTTTTCGTTCTGGTTCATTTGGGTCGTTGCAAGACAAAATCGCCTCGTAATTTTCGTTCCATTCACTCGCAAAATAAATCCCTCTTTCTTGAATCCAGCCCTCAAAATCTTTGTCTGTGATTTGGTTTGGCACATTTAGCAAAGCGTGATCTTTATTCAAAAAACTAACAGGAGCTTCTTCAACCGAAACCCTTGTATTGCTTAATTTGAACGGAAAAGCCCCAATTTTGTCTGTCAAAAGTCCCGAATTTACGTTGTATTGAATGATCAAATTTCCGCCATTTTTTACGTATTCCAACATTTTTTCCTGATCAAATTTAATCCTTTTTCGAACATTGTAAGCACGCACTCCTGTAACAATGGCATCAAATTGGGTCAAATCGGTGGCATCAAAATTATCTTCGTTTAGTTCGGTAACTTGATAGCCAATTTGCCTTAAACTCGCAGGAATTTCGTCGCCTGCACCCACATAATAGCCAATTTTTGTGCCTCTGGTTTTGATGTCCAAACGCACTATTTTCGATTCGCTAATTGCAAAATTGACTTGTGGCGGAATGTGCGGATATTCGATGCGTTTCAAACTTCGGGCAGTTTGTCCGTTGAGCAAGACCTGAAAAGTGCCTGTAAAATTATCTTTGCTAGGAAAAAGTTCGAAAGTAATCGTTTTTTCTTCGTTTTTTAGGGCAAAACTTACATTTTGGCTTTCAGGCGAAATTTTCCAACCGTTTGGAACTTTCAAAGAAATTTGGGCATTGATGCTGTCTTTGTCGGCTTTTAGCAAAATATTTACTTTTTTGGGCAAATCATTTGCAAAAACATAGACTTGTTCCTGAATATTTGCCGTTAAATCGGGTGTAATTTCAAAAGGGCGATACCATTCGCCTGTAACTCTGTCGATGTATTTGTGCAAAATTGGCGTAGAAAAACTCATTTTTGTTCCCAAAATATCAAAATTAAATTTGACTGTGTGTTGCGGCACATTTTCTGCCAAACCGATCAAAAGTTGATCTTTTACTTCAAACATTCCTTTGCTTGCGGGTTCTTTTAACCAATAAGGTTGGCTCACTTCCAAATCTTTTTTCAACATTAGGTTTTGTTTCCAAACCATAGAAAGGTTGTTTTTGAGAACAGAATCCATTTTTACGGAAGCCAAATTTTGCGAAAACGGCATTTCTACGGACTCTATTTTGATGTCAATTTCTGAACGTTTGATCGCTGTTGCTTTGATCGCAATTTTTCCGCCTGCTACCGCCGAATAACTATCGGCTGTAACTTCAAACCAAAGTCCTGCGCAATTTCTGATGACTTGTTGCAATTCGTTTTTTTTGAATTTTAACCAAGAATCATTATTTTTTTTCTCTAAATCTTCTATTTTTTGATAGGCTTTTAACAAAATCGGCAAAATTTGAGAGGGTTTTTCAAAATTAAATTCTTTGTTTGCTTGTACTAACAATTTCCCAATTTCTGCTCCGCCTTCGATTCTTTTCCAAGTCAAATCGATGTTTTCGTGCAAACTTTTTTCAATTTTTTCTCCCGCCAAAAGTTCGAAATATTCCATTTGAGAGCCTCTATTTTTTTCTGCTCCCATGCCTTGACTTTGATGCATGGTTCGGCTTTCTACGGCAATTTCGCCATAAGATTTTCCTATAAAACTGTTGTAAAGCCCTGCATCAATTTGAAAATAATCTTTTGGATTGAATTTGCCATCGGCAAAAAACCAAGAACTTACGTTTGCCAAAATTCTTTTGGTTTGCCAAATTTGAACATATTGCAACTGTTCTGGAAATTGCTTAGGGTCAGCGGCAGCATGGAAAGCCTCCAAAGCAAGCATGGCAGAAGCGGTGTGATGCCCATGCGTTTCAAATTTTGGATTCGGGTGAAAACGAGTAATGATTACGTCAGGACGGAATTTGCGAATAGTCCAAACGGCATCCGCCAAAATTCGTTGTTTGTCCCAAATTGACAAGGATTCGGTAGGCGTTTTGGAATAACCAAAATCGTTTGCGCGCGAAAAATATTGCTCTGCTCCGTCAGTTTTGCGGGCTTGCAAAAGTTCTTGCGTTCTGATCAAACCTAAATATTGCCCTTGTTCGCTACCGATCAAATTTTGTCCGCCGTCGCCTCTGGTCAAAGACAAATAAGCGGTTCTTAAAAGTTCGTGTTTGGATAAATAAGCAATTATTCTTGTATTTTCGTCATCGGGGTGGGCGGCAAAATATAAGACACTGCCAACAACATTGAGTTTGCGGATTTCTAATTGCAATTCGCTGGCGGGCAAAATGCGTTGCGGTGCTAAAAGTTGTGAAAATCCAAAGGTTGCTTGTATAAAAAACAACAAAAAGAAATAAATTTTTTTCATAGGAAATTTTTTCGCAAAAATGCAAAAAAAAAGGCAATTTTTGAATAATGCAAACGATTAAAATAGAAAAAAACTATTTTTGTGCTTTTTCGAGCCATTTTTGCATCAATTTTTCATCTATTTTGCCAATAATTTTGTAGGCGGAATTTTGTAAACTTTCAGAATTGGCAGCAACTTCCTGAATGACGCAACGTGGCGGACTTCGGGTAGAATGGATAAAAGTTAATTCTTGATTTTGGCAAAGCAAAAAACCTGTGTGCGTGTCTAAACCCACCAAATAAAGCCCATTTCCCATTTTTTGTACTTCTAACAATATTTTATTGAGTTCTACTTGCTGAAAACGCTTGATATTTTTTTTATGAATCAGTTCAACAATCATTTTTTCAGAAGCATATTGCGCCAATTTTATCCTATTAATTTGGAAACCTGCATCACGCAAAATAGTGGTTACAAAATATCCACAAGCAATTTTTCCTTCGCCTGGTATTTGAGAAGTGCCGTTCATGTCCCAATCTGTGCCGTACCAAAAATTAAACATTTCTAAGATATTTTGAATAATTTTTTGCTGCGCATCGGCTAAAATTTGCACTTTTTCGTTTTTGTTTGCCTTCAAAAATTTGTATTGTGTTTCTTTTTGAAAACTTTGGATGCTATCCGTCAAAGTTTTATAAGCTGTATTTGTATAAAAAAAACGGTGATAACCCCAAAACAAGTAGCCGTTTGGAGATTGGTAAATTGCCAATAAGGTAAAAATAAATAATAAAGTAAAAAAAATAATTTTTTTCATAATTTGCTGTATGTCAATGTTTTATAAAATTGGCAACACAAAAGTAAAATTACTTCCTTTGTTTTGTTCACTTTCCACCCAAATTTGACCTCCATATTTTTCGAGCAATTCTTTGCAAAAAACTAGCCCTAAACCTGTTCCTTGTTCATCATTTGTTCCTTTGGTAGAAAAATTTTTATTCCCAAATATTTTTTTCAAATTTTCGGGCGAAATGCCAACTCCTGCATCTATAACGCTGATGTTGATATTTTTATCGATAATTTTCGATTTGATTCGGATATTTTCGCCTTTTTTAGAAAATTTGATAGCATTTCCTACCAAATTTCGCAAAAGCATATCCACCAAATTTTGGTCTGTTTTGATGATTGTGTTTGGACTTACATGATTATTTAACACAATTTCCTTTTTTTTGACTTCTTTTTCAAACCAATTGCATTTACTTTCTACGAGTTCGTACAAATCAAATTCTTCTTTTTTAGGTTCAATTCCTTTGATTTGGGTTTTTGCCCAAAATAATAAATTGTTTGTCAAATCGGAAGTATAGCGCATATTTTGGTTGATCAAAGGCATCAAATCCTGTAAATCGGCTTGGGACATCGAGCCAGTTTCTAACAAAAACAAGATGCTTTCTAGTTGTGCCAAAGGGCTACGCAAATCGTGTGAAATGATCGAAAACATACGATCTTTGATGTGGTTAAGTTCTTGTAAATGAATGGCTTGCATTTGTATTTCGTCTTTTTGTGCAGATATTTCGGTGGTTCTTTCTGCGACAATTTTTTCGAGCAAAATTTGCCTTTTTTTGAGTTGTTTGACTCTGATTTGGTAAAAAAAGATAATTAAAAACCATAAAAAAAGCATGGCAAAAATTCTTGCTGCCCAAGTTTCGTACCAAAAAGCCTTTATTTCGAAGGGCAAAGTTACGCCTATTTCGTTCCAAATTCCCTCACTGTTGCAAGCCAAAACTTTAAAAATATATTTTCCTGCCTGTAAATTGGTATAAATTGCTTCTCGTTTTTGGTAGTCATTTTCAGTCCATTCGGTATCAAATCCCCCCAAACGATATTTGAAACGCACACTTTGCGGAGCATACATACAAATTGCCGTAAATTGAAAATGAAAATGCTTTTTTCCTGCTTCAATAACTATATTTTCCTGCAAATTTAAGGTGTCGTTTTCCACAATAAAATGTTCTAAATGCACAGGCAAAAGTGTGGAATCGGTGCTTATTTGTTTCTGATCCACCATACACACGCCATCAATAGCAGGAAACCACATTTTTCCGTTTGTGCCTTTGGCAGAATAAGCGGTAGGCGTAAAACCGTTACTAAATACTCCATCTCGCTGATCATATACTTTTGACACAATTTTTTGTATCTTTTTTTGAGCAAAATCATTGAGCATTTTTCGGCTTACAGTTGCCAACCCTTTGGCAAAAGGCATCCAAAACACTCCTTGATCGTCTTCTATAATGTCGTAAACCTGATCGTTTGCTAGTCCGTCTTTGGTATTAAAATTTGTAATTTTTTCGTTTTCTATTCGGCTCAAACCACCATTACAAGCCAACCAAACTACATTTTGGTTGTCTATATAAATGTTAAAAACAATGTGGCTGCGCAAACCATTTTGATCGTCATAATGTTTCTGAATTAGTCCATCTTTGAGTACAAAAACTCCATTTCCTGCGGTTGCAACCCATAAATTTCCTTGTTGATCGTCTTTCATTGCCATGATCGAACTTTTAAACCTTTGGACTAGCTCCAATTGGTCATTGTTCATCATAAACAATTCATTGGGATAGTTCGAGAGCCATAGGCGTTTTTTTTTGTCCCTAAAACTCAGCCTAAAACTTTTTTCGGCAAAATATAATTTTTGTTCTTTGTTGTCAATGCTTAACAAACTAGGATAGGCACTAATCCATATTTTGCCATCTTTGTCTTGCCTAATATTTCTGATTCTAGCCCCTTTTTGAATTTTTGTTACAAGTTTTTTCCACTTTTGGTCTTCAAAGGATTCAATTATTCCGTTTTCACCTGCCCTGATGAGTTGTTTATCGTTTTCTAAAACCGTATTGATCACATAATCACTTGGATAGTAATTTACTTTTCTTTTTTTTAGGCGAATCAGTCCTCGCCTGTGCGCAATGATCCAAATGTTTTTTTCTCGGTCTTCAAAAATGGAATAATTTGGACTTTTGAACAAAGAATGGATTACTCTGTGGTATTGATTGCCTATTTTTCTGTAAATTTGATCGTAAAAGGTGATCCAAACCCCAGTCGTGGTGTTGGGTAAAATTTGCCAACCTCCTTGACTATTCTGATGTATTTCTCTGTGTATTTTTTGCCCATCAAAATAGTATAAACCCCGATCAGTGCTTATCCATAATGTTCCATCTTTGTATGATTTTATTGACCCAATGTCTGATTTTGGAAGGTCTTTTTCTGTTAAAATTATTGTTAATTCTCCTTTGGAATAACTAAAAATTTGTTTGTCTTCTATAAAAAAAATATTCCCCTGTGGATCGTTGGCAACTTTTAAGCGAGTACTTTCGCTTTGCTTGAAAATATGTTTTTGTTTATTTTCTATATAAAACAGTTCTTTGGGGCTGGCAACCCACAAACGATCTTGAACGTCTATTGCCATTGTGATCATTTGTTTTTCTTTTTCTGTCTGTACTATTACTTTTTCAATTTTCCCGTTTTCATATACAAAAATATCTTTGGTCGAATTGAAATACACTCTTCCTTGTCGATCTCCTACAATTTCAAAAAATGAATTTTCAGTAAAAATAGCGGTGTTTTCGGTATTGAAAATATCACATTTGAAGCCATCAAAACGGATGATTCCTTCGTAACTTGTAAGCCAAATATAACCTTTAGAGTCTTGATACATATTGCCAAATGTACTCACAGGAAAGCCGTTTGCCACCGTAAATTGATCAACAATCATGTCGTCTAAGGTGTTGGTTGGGGAATTTGATTTATCAAGGTTAATTTGCCCAAAAACAACAACATTGGAAACACAAAAAAAAAGAAGTATGCTTAATAATAGAAAGTACATTTAGATCGAAATAGTTTTTTTATTAAATAATTTGAGTCCGATAATGCTAACATTATCAATTTGTCTTTGTTTAATACAAATCTCTAACTGCACAAATATACAATCAAAGTTTGGTTTGTCAAAATCTGTTTATTGGTTTTTCTCAAATTTTAAATTAATAGTTCTTCTTGGAATCAAAATAATAAAAAATTAATAATTTTTTTTTTAATAAAAACAAGGTTTAAATGTATTTAAAAGCATATTTTTAAAATTTATAAAAAATAATTAAAAAATATTTGTAAAATGTTTTGCATATTAAAAAAAAGCTATTACCTTTGCATTATCAAAATCAAATAAACGGTTTTGAAACCCCAAAAAAAATGCTCAGTTCGTCTAGGGGTTAGGACGTATCCCTTTCACGGATAAAACACGGGTTCAAGTCCCGTACCGAGTACAAAAAGAAACCTTTACTTAAAAGTAAAGGTTTTTTTATTGAAAAAATTTATTGTTTTATTTCTTTTATAGGATTTTTCCAAACCCAATATTGTTTTAAAGTTGATCCGACCAAATAAACAATTTTTATTACTTGCAAAATCAAATACGAAAAAATCAATAGTTGTAAATAATTTTGGCTTAATTTTTCGCTAAAAAATGCAATCATTAGCAATACAGGAACTAATAAATCTGGCAAACGTTCCATTTTGTCAATCAAATGTCCACGCATCAAAGTTCCCAAATATACACTCGAAAACAGGGTGATGGTGATACATAAATAATTGAAGGTAAGGGTTTTAATTCCAAAAAAGATGGTTAATCCTAAGCTAATAAAAAATAAAAATAAGGAAAAAGACATTTTTTTTGTTCTCCATAAAGTTACAAACATGGTCAAAATACTGCCCAAAGAAGACAAAATTAATAGTATTTCTAAGCCAGAATATACTAAATATTGCGGTTGCGACAAAAAACTATGTGTTATTGGAAAAAAACCAACCAAAATAAAGCAAATTCCGATCAAAACGCCTTCTAAAGAGCCTAATTTTTCGAAAATTAACCAACCTGTGTGTAATTGCTCATGAAAAATGCAAGCGTGAACCATATAAGAAATGCCCATAATTACCGAAACTGTTATTGGATTTTTGATGTCAAATAAAAAAAACATGATCATAAACAAAATTCCATTGTTAAAAGTATCGTGAAAATGGTCGCAAAATTCACCCAAAGCCGAGCCTGTTCCTGTACGTTTTGCCTGCATTCCGTCTAAATGATCGCCGATCAGATAGCCTAAAATAAGGATTGGAATTACTATGAAATGCCATTTTTGTGTAGGTTCATGAAAAAAAGACAAACCTAAAGCCAAATACATACAAAAATTAGATAAAATGGTAACTATATTTGCAGGAATGCTCCAAGGCAAAAGACGGATAAGCGGCGTTACAATCCATTTTTTGAATGGTGGAGTCAAAAGCGAGTAATCTTTGACTTGATATTTATAAACAGGTAAAGTCATTTTATATTTTTTCTTGATAAAAATTTGCGAAATAAGAAAGTATAAGTAAGCAAATATAATAGACTTCTTTTGAATTTTTTTTGAGTTTTCTCTATTTATTTCTTTTTTCTTATTCAAAACATAAAGTATGAATATAAAAAAATATTTTTTTCTACTTGCAACCTTTTTGCAAAAACTTGTTCTTATTTTTGAAATTGATAAAATTAAATGTAAATTTGCACAGATTTTGTATATAACAATAGAAAAGATTAATTGAGTTTTATGACCACAGAAACTACCAAATGCCTAATCATTGGTTCAGGTCCAGCAGGATATACCGCAGCTATTTATGCAGCAAGGGCAGGTTTAAAGCCTGTTTTGTATCAAGGCGGACAACCAGGCGGACAGCTTACAATTACCAATGATGTAGAAAATTATCCAGGTTACCCTGATGGAATTATGGGACCTGAAATGATGATGGATTTTAACAAACAAGCCTCTCGTTTTGGTGCAGATATTCGCTTTGGTTTGGTTACAAAGGTAGATTTTTCTTCTTATCCGCACAAAGTTTATACGGATGACGAAAAAGAAATTACGGCTTATTCGGTTATTATTTCGACAGGCGCTTCTGCAAAATGGTTAGGTTTACCTTCAGAAACTCGTTTGAATGGCAAAGGCGTTTCGGCTTGTGCAGTTTGTGATGGTTTCTTTTTCAGAAATATGGACGTGGCAGTGGTTGGCGCAGGCGACACCGCAGCAGAAGAAGCAAGTTATTTGTCCAAACTTTGCAAAAAAGTCTATTTGATCGTCAGAAAAGGCGAAATGAGGGCTTCCAAAATTATGCAACAAAGAGTCTTTTCTACTTCTAATATTGAGGTTTTGTTTCATTCTGAAACAGAAGAAATTTTAGGCGAAGAAGAAGTTACAGGAGCTAAAATTTTTAATTCCCAAACAAAAACAAGTAAAATCATTGATATTCAAGGCTTTTTTGTTGCCATCGGGCATCAGCCTAATACTGCTATTTTCAAAGATTTTTTGAATTTAGATGCCAACGGTTACATCGAAACGGTTAAGGGATCGACTAAAACCAACATTGAAGGCGTTTTTGCAGCAGGTGATGCACAGGATCACGTTTATCGTCAAGCAATTACGGCAGCAGGAACAGGTTGCATGGCAGCTTTAGATTCAGAACGATTTTTGGCAATGAAAGGGGTTCACTAACATTTCATTGCTTTTTTTACGTTATTTTTAAATCATTTTTTAACGAAATTTTTTTTTCGCAAACCATTTTTACTACTTCTAAACTCACGAGGTTATGCGTTTTTTACTATTTTTATTGCCATTTACTGTTTTCGTAACAGCATTGATGGCACAGACTCCAAATAATTCGAACAAAGTTTCAGATTTTTTTGAGATCAAAGTGTCCAAATTACTAAAAGTTTTTTCTAAAAATCCCAATGCTCAATCTGAAAGCATCAAAGAATGGACTGGAAATTCTCAAATTAAAGAGAGTATGTATGCCAAAAGTCAGGGAATTATAGAAAAACCTGATGCCAATTTGATCCTTCCTTTGCGACAAATTGAAGAACTTTCAGTTAATCCTGCACATTTGGAAATGTTAAAAAAACTTGATTCTTTGGCACACCAACCTGAAAATTTGGCAAAAGAATTGGCAAATGTTTCGTTGAAGAAAAGTAATTCCAAAAATAAATATTCGAAATCTCGAAAGGGAAGAAATAAAGGAAAAAAGAATAATAAAGAAGAAGAAAGTGAAGAAGAAGCAGAATTAAAATCTGCGAAAAATAAAAAAAATAGTAAAGCTAATAAAAAAACGAAGAAAAAATCTGTTAAAAAAGACCTCGAAGAAGAAGATAGTGATTTGGAAAGTTTAGACGAACTTGACGAATTAGGAAGTGATGACACACTTTTTTCTGCGCGTTTTGATTCTGAAGGTTTAGAAACAGACTATAGTTCTATTCTAAAAGTTAGAAGATCGATGCTTCGAGAAGATACTACCAATTTGTATGATGTTGATTTTGAAACGCAAGTTTTGATTTCAGAAGAATTATCGATTGACTGTGTTTGGGTTACGATTGCCAATTATTACTCGATTTGGGATTCTGAAATTATTAACCCTTACAAATACGACATCAACACTTGGCAGGATACTTTGGATATTCATTTGTTCGACACCACCAAACAGCAAACTTGGTCAATGCCTTTGGCTAGCACTTCTGTTACTTCCGAATTTGGACATCGCAGACGCAGATGGCATCATGGCGTAGATTTAGACTTAGAAACAGGCGATCCTGTTATGGCAGCTTTTGATGGAATTATAAGGATAAAGCGTTATCAAAGAGGGGGTTATGGAAACTTTTTAGTGCTTCGCCACTACAACGGTTTGGAAACTTTGTATGGACATTTAAGCAAACAATCTGTAAGAATTGGCGAAAAAGTCAGAGCAGGACAGGTAATAGGTTTGGGCGGTTCGACAGGCAGAAGTTCAGGACCTCATTTGCATTATGAAGTTCGTTATCAGGGCTATGCTTTTAATCCTGAAGAAATTTATGATTTTGAAAACGACACTATCAAAACAAGTCTTTTTCAACTGAATCCAAAACATTTTAGTCATTTGACTCAACGTCGCCAAACAGTTTATCACATTGTAGAAATGGGCGATACTGTTTATAAATTGGCTAGAATTTACAATACTTCGGTCAGACAACTTTGTAGAATGAACAGAATGAGTACCAAAACCAAATTGCGTGCAGGACGTAAAATTAGAATTGGTTAATCTCATTCGTTTTAAAATATTTTGCGGTAAAGTGCTTTTTCTAAATGCTTTACCGTTTTTTTATGCTAATTTTGTAAAAAAATAATATGCGCTATCTCGATCCAAAAAACGATCTTACTTTCAAAAAAATATTTGGAGAACACCCAAATCTTTTGATTAGTTTGTTAAATTCTTTGT
>RDXG01000172.1 GCA_004292785.1 Bacteroidota bacterium | reverse complement strand
TCCAACTTTTCGATCAAATCTAAGCCATATTCGTGTTTGACTTCTTGCGCATCTGCCCAAGGATCGAAAACTTCTACTTTTGCCCCAAAATCCTGCAATTCTTTGATCACATCAATCACCCTCGAATTTCTGATGTCGGGGCAATTTTCTTTAAAAGTCATTCCCAAAACCAAAATTTTGCTTTCTTTAATGTTGTGGCTTTTTTGGATCATGAGTTTAATAACTTTTTGAGCAACATAAATTCCCATGTTGTCATTGATTCTGCGACCTGCCAAAATTACTTGCGGCAAATATCCCAAACTTTCGGCTTTGTGGGTCAAATAATAAGGATCAACTCCGATGCAATGCCCGCCAACGAGTCCAGGTCTGAAAGGCAAAAAGTTCCATTTTGTGCCTGCGGCAATCAACACTTCGGTAGTGTCGATGTTCATTTTATCAAAAATTAAGGCTAATTCGTTCACAAAAGCAATATTCAAATCTCTTTGCGAATTTTCGATAATTTTTGATGCTTCAGCTACTTTAATAGAAGAAACCAAATGCGTTCCCGCTGTGATGATCGAGGAATACAATTCGTTTACTTTTTGGGCAATTTCAGGCGTACTTCCGCTAACTACTTTTTTTATTTTTGGCAAAGTGTGTTCTTTGTCTCCAGGGTTGATTCTTTCAGGCGAATATCCGCAAAAAAAGTCTTTGTTAAACTTCAAACCGCTGTATTTTTCCAAAACAGGTACACAATCTTCTTCGGTGCAACCAGGATAAACCGTTGATTCGTAGATCACAATATCATTTTTTTTCAACACTTTTCCCACCAATGTACTTGCACTAATTAAGGGAAAAAGATCGGGTTTTTTGTATTGATCAATCGGAGTCGGAACGGTAATAATAAAAATATTTGCCTTTCTTAAATCCTCAATATCAGACGAAAAACGAAGATTTTTGATGTTTTTCAATTCGCTTTCGCTAACTTCTAAGGTCAAATCTATGCCTTGCGAAAGTTCTTTGATTCGCTTTTCTTTGATGTCAAAACCAATGACTTCATATTTTTTGCCAAATTCAACGGCTAAGGGCAAACCGACATAACCAAGCCCAATAACTGCAATTTTATTCATGAAAAATGTATTTTTTCTGTAAAGATAAGTTTTTCTCTGAAAAAAAGAATTTATTAGCAAGTTTTCCTCATTCAAAAAATTTTCAAATTACTTGCAACGCTTGACAAATATTTCACGTCATTGATTGGATAAATTTTACATTTTTTGAGAAAAAATTGTAATTTTGTCTGAAAATCATCTCTAAATTACTTTGAACGATCAAAAAACGTCTGAACAAAAACTTTTGCAGGCTTGTATGCGAGGCGATCTCAAATCGCAAGAATTGTTTTATAAACAGTTCTATGGCTACGGCATGGCTATTTGCTTGCGTTATTTGCCAAACAAAGAAGAAGCAAAAGAGGTTTTAAACGATAGTTTTTTGAAAATTTTTGCACAAATTCAACAATTACAAGAGCAAGACCAGTTCAAATCTTGGATTAGAAGAATTATTGTCAATACGGCGCTGGATCGTTTGAGAAAAAATAAAAAATTTCAGATGAACACAGATATTGAAGATGCACAGCTGGAAATTGTTGATTCTAACGTGCTAAACAAACTTTCTGCCGAAGAAATTATGGGAATGTTGCAAAAATTGCCCGATAATTACAGAACAGTTTTTAATTTGTACGAAATTGAAGGCTTTAATCATGAAGAAATTGCAAAAATGTTGGGAATTCCTGTGGGAACTTCCAAATCGAATTTGTCAAGAGCAAAAGCGAAACTAAAAGCAATGATTTTAGCCACAGAAACACAATATTTATGAAAGAAGAAGAAGAATTAGGTAAAAAATTTAGAGAAAGTTTAGAAAATTACGAAGTTCCTTACGAGCCAAATGATTGGTTGGACATGAAGGCTAAACTTTTGACTAAAAATAGTTTTTTGGGAAATACACGCCATTTTTTAACAAAAAATTGGTATTGGTTTGCTGCGTCTTTACTTTTATTGTTTACAGGAGCTTATTTTGTAAGTAATAATACTGATAATCAAGTGGTTACAAACAAAAATAATTCTCAAAAAACAGAAACTAAAAGTTTGGCAGAAACACAAAAAAATAATTCAACAGAAAAAATAGAATCTGAACAAAAAAATGGCTTAAAATCTGAAAAAATAGAAAATTTTGCGGAAAATAATCAAAAAAATAAGGAATTTCAGCAAAAAAAAGATCACAGAATAAAGTCTGCGCTACAAGAAAAAACAGAGCAAAATAAGAACAGGTTAAAACCTGTTCTACAAGAAAAAACAGAGCAAAACGAGAACAGGTTAAAACCTGTTCTACAAGAAAAAAACAAAGAGATTTTGCCTGAAAAAGATCAAATATCAGATGTTTCTTTACTTAAATTTTCAGATTTGAAGGTCAAAGATTCCGTTTTTCAGAAAGAAATTGACCCAAAACAAAGGATTTTGAGTACACAAATGGGTTTTGACAAAAAAATTCAATTTGCTGTGGGCGCACATTTGGCAGCAGGTCTTTCTCGCAGAGATTCTTGGAATTTGGGCATGGGTTTGAAACTAAATTATATTTTTAATCCGAAGTTTGCTTTTCAAACAGGTTTTTGGTTTACACATTTCGAAAGCGAGAAAAACTATCTTTCAAAAATAGCTTTGCCAAAAGACAATAACAATTTGCCACAAATTAATGCAGATAGTATTTATGTGTTTGCGTCCAACAAAGAACATTCTGAAACGACTTTGTTAGAAATTCCTTTTGGATTTCAATATTATATTTCTAGCCGTTTTTCAATTAGTTCTAGCATTTCAACTTATTATGTGCTTGAGGACGGAAAAAGAGAACGTTTGCCTAGTTTTATGATTAATTCTTCTGAACAAAAGACAAAAAAACAAGAATTTTCTTTGGGAATGTTGTACTTTTCGGCAAATTATGAGTTTCCTTTGACCAAAAAATTGAATTTGGGTTTAAACTCTTTTGTTAAAATTCCTTTGAATAACCAAATAAATTTGCCTAATTCTTGGTTTGGTTTGCAAACGGTTTTGATTTTTGGTAAATAAAAAATAATTTCTTTTTATTTGCTTTCTAAAAAAATAAAATTTAATTTTGTAGAAAAAAATGATTTCCGAAGACACAATTACGATAAATACAAAGAATTACAAATTAGATTTCG
>RDXG01000171.1 GCA_004292785.1 Bacteroidota bacterium | reverse complement strand
AGATATTTTATTGCATCACCCCTACAACACTGTAGAGCCTCTCTTGCAACTGCTGGAAAGGGCGGCGGAAGACAGCGAAGTCTTGGCTATCAAAATCACAATTTATCGCCTTGCGAAGCAGTCGCGCATTACCAATGCTTTGCTGAAAGCGGCAGAGAATGGCAAGCACGTTTCGGTACTTTTTGAACTGAAGGCAAGGTTTGACGAGGAAAACAACATCAGAGAGGCGGAACGTTTGGAAAAAGCAGGCTGTTTTGTCATTCATGGCATTAGTCGTTACAAAACGCATACAAAATTGTTGCTTATCGTCAGGAAAGAATACGACAGCGTAGTGCGTTATGTGCATTTGTCGAGTGGCAATTACAACGAAAATACAGCTCGCCTATATACAGACGTTAGCTTACTGACTACCAATGAATCGTATGGGCAAGATGTTTCGGAGTTCTTCAATGTAATCACAGGACACTCACAGCCCAATCAATACAAGAATTTGATAACTTCGCCCCGCGATATGCGCAACAAGCTTATTCGCCTCATTCAGAACGAAGCCGAAAATGCCCGAAAAGGGGAAAGGAGCGGAATTATTATCAAAATGAACTCTCTCGAAGACCAACAAGTGATTGATGCTTTTTATGAAGCCTCACAAGCGGGAGTGCGTATTGAGTTGATTATCAGGGGAATATGCTGTTTAAGACCACAGCGCGTAGGCTTGAGCGAAAATATCACAGTGCGCTCTATGGTAGGCGATTTCTTGGAACACGCCCGCACTTTCTACTTCCAAAACAAGGACAATCCGCTCATTTATATAGGCAGTGCGGACATGATGGTGCGTAGTTTTGACAGGCGCATCGAGTCTATTAGTTCAGTAACCCACGACATAGTGCGCCAACAAATCATCAATATTTTGCAAGCGAACCTACGTGATAATACGAACTCGTACATTATGCAAGAAGATGGCACATATACCAAACGCAAGCCCCAACAAGGAGAACGCCCTTTTAATCTTCACAAAGAAATGTTCGACCTTTACCAAGAGAAAAAATTATTGAAAAAGATTGAACTGTTCCCTGTAGTAAAACCGAAAGAGGAAGCCAAAACAGAACAACCTGCACAAGTATAACAACAACGCGAAGTTTCGGCTTCGCGTTTTTTGTGAAAAAAAAATTATGCCAAAATTTGCCTTCGCGCTACAGAAGATTTTATTTAAATTTTATCTACCAGAAATATAAGAACAAAGTCTAGGCATACCAAAAATTCTCCATTTTGCCTCTATATATTCCATATAATGTGGGTTTAAGCCTGTTAAAAAATACACTCTAAATTCATAATCCTTATGTTTATCTTCGGTAATATTGATGCCATTTCGGAAGAAAATTTGACTATTACTTGTGTCCACTGTTTCTATAAAATCTCTTTCTACCTTTGACAAATATAGACTTTTTAATGTTTCCTTGTCTTTGATAGGTCTGTGATTCTTATCTTCCAATAAATAAGGCACTTTTGCATTTTTTGTAGAAGAGCAAGCCTTTTTTCTGTGCGATGTTGTATCAGTATCTGTGTATATATCAACGCTGATTCCTGACCAAGTATCTTGCAAAGAACTGAAAAGATGTGCTTTTATTCTGCCTTTTAGATTATCTTTTGCTATACCATTGTATATAACCTCGCCATTTTCAAATCTCTTTGGCAGTGGGTGTTTGTGCATAGTATGTACTATAGGTTCGTTAGTCCAAATCCAATAACAACCTCCTATTTCGCTAATTTCATTGAGGTCTTGCTCTGATGTCAATTTTACATATTCGACATCTGATAATTCCTCATCAGGAATTACAATTTTATTCAATGCCTCTTCAAATTCTATAGAAGCGTTAAGCCACTTTTGATTCATAACTTTCAAAGATTATTTGTTTAAATTTTTCTTTATACTTAAACTCGGTATTTTCATCAACTAATGCAAAACCTTTTTTGATAAGGTGTGCATTTAGAAATGTTTTGTTTTCCAAATACAGATAAGCCATAAGGTTATTTTCACTATCATACTTTATTTTGTCATAACGAAGAAAAACTTTCTTTCCTTTAGTTTTAGTACGCAAAAATATTTCCGCGTCTTCAATTTTATCGTCATCAACCTTGATTCCTATAAGGCGAATAAGCAAATCGTTGCTCAAGCGCAGTACATTAGGACTGATAACTTCTTTTACAGTAAAAAACTCCTCCCGTTTTTCTTGTCCATTTGCATCAAGCTTAGAACCAAATTGAAGTTTTTTTACATCAATTTTTTTGTCTAATTTGTGTGTGTCTTTGAATATGTAGGGGAGTTCTTGGATTTTTTCGTTGAAATTTATAGATTGACTTTCACTTGTTATAAAATCAATTTTTGTATCATCAAACATTTTATTTTCATACAAACCTAACTTTTCTTTAATAATAGGTATAAAATCAGGATTTATTTCATAACCTGCTGAATTTCGCCCTAAGTTTTTGGCTACTAAAGAAGTTGTGCCACTTCCTGCAAAAGGGTCTAGTACATGCTCGCCTACAAACGAAAACATCTTTATCAAACGCTTAGGCAATTCTTCAGGAAACATGGCAATGTGTTGATTTTGTCTTGCACCTCCAAAATACCAATGCCCATTGAAATTTGTGTTCCATTCTTCGGTAGTCATAGCGGAAGCCTCTTTTTGTTCTTTGGTAGGTTTTGGCGCATCTCCCTGTTTTTTGAATAGTAAAATATACTCAAAATCCAACTTTACAATTCCATTGCGAGGGTATGGAAAACTACCCATAATACTTGCGCCTCCTGTGGTATTCATAGTAGTTGCCTTTTGCCAAATAATAGTTCCCATAAAGTCAAAACCAATTATTTCACAAAATTTAATAATTTCGCTATGTATTGGAATAATTTTATAGCGACCATAATACACAGACCGAGCAAATTGGTCACCTATGTTGATACACAAGCGACAACCCTTGTGCAGAACTCTGTAACATTCTTGCCAAGTAAGATTTAAGTGATTGATATAGGTTTCATAATCGTCATGAAAACCTATTTGATTTTCAGTGCCATAATCTTTGAGTTGCCAGTATGGAGGAGAAGTAACAACAAGGTGCATACTCTCATCTTTCAACTCGCTCATGTGGCGACTGTCGCCATTGATAATTTTATGATATGTTTTTCCCATGATGTTTAAGCCATAAAATGATTGTAAAACTACA
>RDXG01000248.1 GCA_004292785.1 Bacteroidota bacterium | reverse complement strand
TTTCATAAAGCTACGGATTTAGGTGCTTTTTGGTGTTTTCAATTCAAAAATACAATTTTTCCGTAGCTTTTTCTGATCTATTATCCCGAGTTTACGTTTCATGTAAACTTGTTAATTGATTAGCCACCAAATAAAGTATTTGTAAATTTTTGAGTTTGCTTAATTTCTGAAAAGTATCAACTAAATCTAAATTAGGATTCAAGTTCAAATAAAGTCTTTGCAAATTTTGGAGTTCCTTGATTCCTCTGGGCAAATTTGTTAATTGATTCCGAGTCAAATCCAGTCTTTGCAAATTTTGGAGTTCCTTGATTTCTTTAGGTAAAATGCTTAATTGATTCCACCGCAAATTAAGTGTTTGTAAATTCCTGAGTTCCTTGATTCCTTCGGGAAAAATGCTGAATTGATTATCCCACAAATCAAGTTCTTGCAAATTTTTGAGTTCCTTGATTTCTTCTGACAAAATGCTTAATTGATTAGCCCCCAAATCAAGTCTTTGCAAATTCCTAAGTTCCTTGATTCCTTTGGGCAAAATCTTTAATTTATTCCAACTCAAATCAAGTGCTTGCAAATTCCTGAGTTCCTTGATTTCTTTAGGAAAATTTGTTAATTTATTATCATAAAAACCAAGTCTTTGCAAATTTTTGAGTTCCCAAATATCTTTGACTAAATCCTTTTTGAATTTATCTTTACCTAAATCCTTTTTGAGTTTTAGTTTTTCAATCAAAAACTCATAAATTTTTTCTAAAAACAACTCCACAAAATGATTCCTATCTACAAACATAGAAAAGGTATCAAGGCATTTTTGATAATTGTCCAAATAACTAATAAAATAGTGCTTTACACCTAATTCTTTTAGTTTTTCAATTACTTTAAAAAAGTATTTCGCATCTTCAAAACCTTGAAAATGGTTGAGATGATAGGCAATGTACGCCCTTATTTGTTTGTTTTGGATATACGCAAAAGGTTCTGGCACACCATAAACCGTTTCTATGCCTTGTTTTTTCTCAAAATCCAATATTTTATGCCAAAGCATTTCTTTGTAAAAGTCTTCTACTTCGGGTATTTGCTTAAAAATATTCTTATATTCGCCTGTTTTTGGGTTTTCTTCTTCGATTTTTCCATCAAAAAGTAGCACCGCCAAGAAATAATTATAAAAAGAATCATGAGTAAAAGCATACTTATCTGTGTCCCGATTGCGGGTAATGAGGGAACGGCTTTGAAAATTTTTGTCTTTGAGTTCTTCTAAAGGCACTTCGCTTAACTGCAAATCATAGAGTTTGTGTGCTAAATTTTTAGATTTTTTGGGCATATCCTCATGATAAGTACGCTGATTGGGTTTATTACCCTCTACTACAGGTTCTTCTCTTGCTGCCCATTTTGCTACGATATGCTCAAAAATTTGGTACAAAAAATCAAAAGGCTCGGTAGTATCCAATAAATCATCAAAATAGGACAAGAGCAAAGGACGACAAAAGAAAGAGGGATTGCGTTTCAATATCCCCCAAGCCTTTTCTTGTTTTTCATTTTTCAGATAATCCTTTTGGTAATTGGGTTTTTCTTTTCGGAAAGGATTGTATTTTTTGAAATAAAAAGCCCTATTGATGAAATAATCATTTTTTGAGCCATATTTTTTCATTAAATATTCTTTTGCTTCCTCTATGGTAAATTGGTTGAGGGTAAGAATATAAAATTTAATATTACCTAACAAATATTCCCATTCTTCTTTTTTATTTGGGAAAAACTGCACTCTACACGAAACTACGACTTTAGCAAAAGGGGCAAGCCGCTTTCCCAAATCGATTAATCGATCTTGTAAATGATTTCTTGCCTTTATATCCTCATCGAGGGCATCCAAAAACAAAACGGTTTTTTCGGGATTCGAAATTTGGGCTAATTGTTCGTCCGTATCCTGTCCACAATAGACAAAAGCCAAATCAAAATCGGGGTAGGTTTGGGCATATTTTACAAATAGTTTCCGCAAAAAAGTCGTTTTTCCCATTCCCGAATCTGCCAAAAGCAATATGTAAGGCTTGGGTGCGGACAAAAAGCCTTCCAAAAACAAAGGAAATAAATCTTTGGTTCTCTGTTGTTTCTTTTCCCTTTGGTCTTTTGGCAAAGAAGTAAGTAGCTGATTTCTATCCTCGATTTCAAATATGTATTCAGAAGGGATTACATATTCTGCAAAAGTATCTTTGAGTTTGGTTTTCCCAAAAATATTGTTTTCCAGTGCCTCCCAATAAGATTTTTTAAAATCCAAACGACTAAAAGACCAACGCCAAATAAACCTATAAAATTGATTTTCGGGTTGGAAAATAAAGGGTTTTCGAGAATAATCATCATTGGAAATAGGTTTTTCGTCTATTTTTTCGAGTTTCCAATTTTTACCTTCTTCTGTTCCCAACAAATGCCAATCATTTGGGCTTTTACTTTTCAAATCAGTAATTTTTTGGGCATTTTTTGTCAATTCAAAGGCTTTTCCAATCGTATTGCCATTCGCTAAATGCAAATAAAAGGTTTTTGCAAATTCGATGGCAATATCGTCATCTATTTTACCTTTTGTGCAAATGACACAACAACTTTCCAAAAGTTTTAAATTTTCGCCAATTTCGTATGTATCGCAAGCATTCAAAAAAATCAATTTTAAGTTAAAACCTGCCAAATAATTCATCAAATATTGGGCATTAATTTTTGTGTTCGAATCAAAATCTTCGAAAAATAAAATATCTTTTCCGCCATGTCCGCCGTAGTGAAAAACCCTAAAATTACTGCCTTGTTCAGCAAAATCTTTCAAAAAATCAGCTTTGTTAAAAGGCATCAATAGTTTTTTTTCAATAAAATTTTCTTCCAAAATCTTCGAAATTTCGTTTTGTTCGACCACCAAATTCAGTCGATGAGCATAATCCACTTTATCATTGGCAAACGCCAAAAAAATCACAGGTTTTTGCATTTCTTAAAATTTATTCTCTTAAAAGTATTTTTATTTTTTTTATTTCCTAATTTTTCTATTCAAAATCTTTTTTTCCTACCTTTACTTTATGAAAACAAAGCAAGAAACTTCGGTCATACTTTCAAATTTAGGCATAGAATCGCTAAATATGATGCAAGAAACGGCAAATGCTGCCATTTTAAGCAATAAAAATACATTGTTGTTGTCCCCAACTGGCTCTGGAAAAACCTTAGCTTTTTTGTTGCCTATTCTCGAATTGTTAAATCCTGATGTAAAAACGGTGCAATGCCTCATTCTTTCGCCTGCAAGGGAATTGGCTTTGCAAATTGAACAAGTTTGGAAAAAAATGGCAACCAATTTTAAGGTAAATGTCTGTTATGGCGGGCATCCGATGTCCGTAGAAATCCAAAATTTAAGCAATCCGCCTGCACTTTTAATTGGCACGCCAGGACGAATTGCCGATCATTTGGATAGACAATCTTTTAAAACGGAAGGCATTAAAATTTTGGTTTTAGACGAATTTGACAAATCTTTGCAATTAGGTTTTCACGAACAAATGGCGTTTATCACCAAAAAAATGCACCATATCGACAAACGGATTTTGGTTTCTGCAACCGAAGGCATCGAAATTCCTAAATTTACAAAAGTAAGTTCGCCTGTAATTTTAGATTTTGTTTCAGACAGCGAAGAAGTTCCCGCTTTGACCATGAAAATTGTGTTGTCTGATGACAAAGACAAAATTGAAAGTTTGTATTATTTAATTTGTTCCTTAAAATCGGAATCGGCTTTGATTTTTTGTAACCACCGAGATGCTTGCGAAAGAATTTGCGAAGAACTCAACGCACAAGGCATTGAAACAGGTTTTTATCATGGTGGAATGGAACAAGACGACCGAGAACGTGCTTTGATCCAATTCAGAAATGGTAGCGTAAATTATTTGGTTACTACCGATTTGGCGGCGCGCGGTTTGGATATTCCTGCCATGAATCACGTCATTCATTATCATCTGCCTTACAAAGCAGACGAATTTTTGCACAGAAACGGCAGAACTGCCCGAATGAAAGCCACAGGAACGGCTTATTTGCTTTTTCATGTGGATGAGCCAAGACCCGATTATGTGGACAAATCCATCAAAGTTTTGGCGGTTTCCAAAAGTAATCCTTTACCAAAAGCACCTAAATTCAAAACGCTTTACATTGGCGGCGGCAAAAAAAATAAGCTAAACAAAACGGATATTGTCGGATTTTTTTCGCAAAAAGGCAAACTCGAAAAAGACGATTTGGGCATCATTGAAGTCAAAGATTTTATGTCTTTTGCAGCAGTCAAAACTCAAAAAATTCCTGATTTGTTGGCGTTGATCAAAGACGAAAAAATGAAAGGGAAAAAATATAAAATTGAAGTGGCACACAAAAAAAATTAGGGAAAAACAAAAGAACTACGCATTTTTTTTGAGAAATGAGTAGTTCTAAAAATTTTCTTAATATCCAATCGCCTTGCCTTCCGAGCGCGGATCAGAAGCCCCTTCATAACTACCGTCAGGAAGTACCAAAATGGCATCTACCCTACCTATTTTTTCCTTGCGTGGCTTCATCAAATGTCCCATTTGTTCGAGCTGTTTGAGAACCGCAGGATCAAAAGTGTTTTCTTCAAAAATAACTTCATCTGGTAGCCATTGATGATGAAATTTTTTGGCACTGATGGCTTGTTGCAAAGTCATTCCATGCTCAATTACATTCGTAATGACTTGATACACAGTAGTTATGATCGTAGAACCGCCAGGCGTGCCGACCACCATAAACAATTTTCCATTTTTTTCTAAAATTGTCGGAGTCATCGAACTCAACATTCTTTTGTTTGCTGCAATTGCATTTGCTTCGTCGCCAACAATTCCAAACTGATTTGGAACGCCAGGTTTTACACTAAAATCGTCCATTTCGTTGTTTAGGAAAAAACCTCCGCCTTTTACCATGACTTTGCAACCAAAATAACTGTTCAAAGTAGTGGTTATCGAAAACGCATTTCCGTCTTTGTCTGCCACCGAAAAATGGGTTGTTTCTACGCTTTCAATCAAATCTACTTTTCCTTCTTTGATTTCGTCAGAAGGCGTTTTTTCGGTCATGGAAATGCTTTCCAAACGTTTCTCGATGTATTCTTTGTTCATCAACATATCCGTAGGAATTTTGACAAAATCGGGATCGCCAAGATAAGAAGATCGGTCTGCATACGCCCTACGTTCCATTTCGATCATCACGTGTGTACTTTGAATTTGGTTAAAACCCCAATCTTTGAACGGATAATTTTCCATACCCATCAGCAGTTGCGCCAACGCAATTCCTCCGCCTGAAGGTGGTGGCATGGTGATCACTTTGTACTCTTTGTAAGGAAAAATAATGGGCTGTCGCCAAACAGAATGGTATTTTTTAAGGTCTTCGGCGCTGATTATTCCCTTGCCTGCCTTCATTTCTTCCACGATCAAATCTGCGGTTTTGCCTTCATAAAAACCTGCTCTGCCTTGATCTCTGATGCGTTCTAGGGTTTGCGCAAGTTCGGGATAAGTGATGGTTTCGCCTTCCTGCCACACTTGATTTTTTACCAAATGTAACTCAAAACGGTTATGTTCCTTAAACTCTTTTTGAAAACGATTTAACACTTTTGCCTCGTCGGAAGTGAGTTTAAAACCGTTTTTTGCCAAATCGACGGCAGGCTGAATAAGGTCTTTCCATGACATTTTGCCGTATTTTTTGTGCAATTCGATCATGCCATCCACCGATCCAGGCACGCCCGCCGCCAAATGTCCGCGTATGCTCAAACCTGCCACTACTTCGCCTTTTGAGTCCAAATACATTTCGCGGGTGGCAGCCGATGCCGCTTTTTCTCTGAAATCGAGGCTAGTAACCGAACCGTCTTGCAAACGACAAACCGCAAAACCACCGCCTGCAATGTTTCCAGCACGCGGATAAACCACTGCTAAAGCAAAAAAAGTAGCCACCGAAGCATCGGCAGCATTTCCGCCATTTTTCAAAATTTGCGCGCCCACAGCAGATGCCAAAGGATGCGCCGAAGAAACCATGCCGTTTTTGGCAAAGGTGGCTTCTGAAATATTTGTGTTCATAGAATCGTCTTTATTTTCTTCTGTGTCAGCTTGCTTGTTTTGACAAGCAAATTGCACCATAAAAAGTGCAAAAAAAAGCCATGATTGATACAACATTTTTTTTTCGTTTTAAAATTTTGATGCAAATATTTTTTATCCAATTTATCTAAGAATATTAAAGTTTCCAAAGAAATGCGCATTAATTTTTGTAGTGATTTAAAAGTATCTTTCAATTTCAATACAAAAAAAGCAAAAAACGATTAAATAAATCGATTAAAAACCTTTTAAATATTTTATTTCAAAAAAAATGTAGAATTTTGTAATTAATTTTTCTGAAAATTTATGAAATCCAATAAATATTTTATCATTGACTTTGACAGCACTTTTACAAAAGTAGAAGGACTTGACGAGTTGGCAGCCATTTCGCTTGCTAACCAAGACAATAAAGCCGAAATTGTAGGACAAATCAAGGCAATTACGGATCAGGGAATGTCGGGAAATTTGCCTTTTAAAGAATCTTTGGAAAGAAGATTAAAATTGTTGAAGGCAAACAAAAAACATCTTTCGCTATTGGTGGAAAGACTCAAAGACAAAGTTTCGGACTCAATGAAAAGAAACCGAGCTTTTTTTGAGGATTTTAGTGATCAAATTTTTATCATTTCTAGCGGTTTTAAGGAATTTATTGTTCCAATCGTGATAGAATTTGGAATTAAACTTGAAAATATTTACGCCAACGAATTTATTTTTAACGAAAATGACGAAATTATCGATTTCAAGCGCGACAATCCACTTTCACAAGACAACGGGAAAGTAAAATTGATCGCAAGTCTGAATTTGCAAGGCGACGTTTTTGTGATCGGCGATGGTTATACCGATTACGAAATTAGAAAGGCAGGTTTGGCAAACAAATTTTATGCTTTTACCGAAAACGTAAGCCGAGAAATTGTTACTGAAAATGCGGATCACGTTGTGCCAAATCTTGATGAGTTCTTGTATATCAACAAGTTACCGATGTCCGTTTCTTATCCAAAAAACCGAATCAATGTGTTGCTTTTTGAGAATATTCACCCCGAAGCAGTGCGTTTGTTTGAGGCAGAAGGTTACAATGTAAGCACCATTCCGAAGGCTTTAAGCGAAGACGAACTTTGCGAAGCCGTAAAAAATGTGAGCATTTTGGGCATTCGTTCCAAAACAGAAATTACAAAAAAAGTGCTGGACAATGCCAACAAATTGATTGCGATTGGGGCGTTTTGTATTGGCACAAACCAAATTGATTTGCAGGCAGCAATGGAAAAAGGCGTGGCGGTTTTTAACGCACCTTATAGTAATACGCGCAGCGTGGTCGAGTTGGCGATTGGCGAAATGATTTTGCTCATTCGCAATATTCCCGACAAAACCGCAGGAATGCATCAGGGAATTTGGGACAAATCTGCAAAAAATAGCTTCGAAATTAGAGGCAAAAAATTGGGAATTGTGGGTTATGGAAACATTGGCGCACAGCTTTCGGTGGTGGCAGAGGCTTTGGGAATGAAAGTATATTACTATGATGTCGTTGAAAAATTGGCGATGGGAAATGCAATCAAATGCAATTCTTTGAAAGAACTTTTAAGCGAGGCAGACGTGATCAGTTTGCACGTGGACGGCAGGGCTTCCAACAAAAACCTTATTGGTGAAGCCGAATTTGACCAAATGAAAAACGGAGTCGTGTTTTTGAATTTGGCGCGCGGATCGGTGGTCAATATTCCTGCATTGGTCAAAAATTTGCAAAGTGGAAAAATTATTGGCGCAGGCATCGACGTTTTCCCCGTTGAACCCAACAACAACGAGGAATTTATTTCTGAACTTCGAGGCATGAAAAACGTGATTCTCACGCCACACATTGGCGGAAGTACGGCAGAAGCACAATTCAATATTGGGAATTTTGTAGCCAGCAAAATCATCGATTATATCAATACAGGAAACACGTACACTAGTGTAAATTTTCCAACAATTCAGCTTCCAACTTTGGAAAATGCCCATCGGCTGATGCACATTCACAAAAATACTTCGGGAATTTTGGCTAAAATCAACGGAATTTTGGCTAAACACCAAATAAACACCAAATCAATATTGCGGGGCAATATCTCAAAACCAACGAAAAAATTGGTTATGTGATCACCGATGTAGATACCGATTACGACAAAGCCGTAATTAGTGATTTGCGGGACATTGAAAACACGATCAAATTTAGGTTGTTGTATTAAACAGTAAAACAAGAAATAACATTTTTTAAAGAAATGTTATTTCTTGTTCCAAAACTTTCAGATTTTTTATAAAAACTATGCTAAAATTTACTTTTTTTATAAGTATATTGTTACTAGCCAGTCATTTATCTTTTTCACAACAAAAAGATTCTACCCTAAATTTAGGCAATCGTTGGACAAATCATTTGCACCTTTCAGCCAGTTTTGCCAAACAAAATTATGTAAGTGAAATTGCTTTTTTTAGAAATTATGCCTTTGGAAAAAGCCAAAAATTTAAAATTGGTGCAGGACTTCGTTTGAATAGTTATTGGGGGCGTAATGAAAAACAATTTACTTCTGCTCCTGCGAATTTGGCAAAAAAACAGGCATTAGAAGATACATTGCAAATCAGCAATCCGAGCATTAACTCTCTGAATATCAGTATTTTGGCTTCTTATCAACTCATTCCCAAATTGAGTCTTGCTTTTAATATAGATTTGTTTGGTTTGAGTTTTGGGGCAAAGCAAAATGGAATTTTATACGCTTCCGATTTGTCAGGTGGGCAGAGTCAGGTAGAAAGTAGCCCAACTTCGTTCAATTTGCTTTTGGTAGATGTTCGTGATATTGGTTCATTAAATTCTCAATTTTTGATTCAATATCAAATAATGCCAAAATTGCAAATAAAAATAGGTTTTTCACACTATTTTTCCGAATACAAAACCACCGAAATTTTCACACAAAACAATGATCGTTTTAGGCAAATATTCAATATGGCGGTTTTTGGTATTGTAAAAACATTTTAATTGTTATCGGACACCTTTAAGATGTCCGATAAAACTGATTATCAATGATTTAATACTACAAAACTTTTTCAAAAGAACCTAAAATTGCCTCAAATTCTCTAATAATTTCTCTTTTGTTTCGATCTGGGGCATAAACAAAGCCTTCGATGTAATACAAACGCCCTTTGTTGTCGGTAAACGCATAACTAATAAACGATCCGCCCATGGATATATTTTTGGTTTTCCAAAGTCCGCGAGTTTCAAGTGCATACTCGCCTTTGAACTGAATTGATTGACTTACAGGCGGTTCTGCCATTTCAGTAATGAGGTAAGTGTTTTCTTTTTCGGGGTCTTCGTGCAAATATTTTTGACAAATTTGGTTTCGCCAAGCAATAATACTGTCTTTATCGAACTGTTTTTCGGAAATGTATGGTTTGTAAGCAATAAAAATATCTTTGTCCAAAACTGCTTCTGGAAAACGATACCAAGCAAATCCTGATTTTTTATCTACTTCTTGTTCGCTAGTTACCAACTGATACCCTGTCAAAACTTTCATGTTAATTTGATGCATATTTTGTAAATCTGTCATCAAATCCTGATTGACTGACTTTAAAACCTTGTTTGCAGTGCGTTCTGTTTCAATTTTGTTATAAATATCGAGCAATTTTAGCTTGTTTTTTTTCAAATTTGCAATTAATTGTTCGTCATTTTTTCCAAATAAATGCAAAACCATTTGCTCACTTGCATATAAATCTCTTTTAGGAATCATAAAAAAATTACTATCCAACTTGATTTTTTCTTTGGCTTCTGTGGGGAAATAGGATTGTAATTTTCTGCTAGACTCCGATTGATCATCAAAAGAAGTTACAAAAAGCACGTTTTTATGGCTTTTTAAAAGTTTATTAATTTTGACAGGATCAATGCGTCGAAGTGTAAAAATTTGTTCCGCAGGCATTACTCCGTTCAGTGGCGCAGAAAAAACTTCACGAAGTTGAGTCCCTAATTCGCTTTTCCATTTGGCTGAATCCATAAAAACAAAAATTTCGCCACCATTTCCTGCTGCTTTTTGCCTGCCTGTGCTACCTCCTTCACCACAAGAAAATAATGTAAATAAAGAAAAAATTAAGAAATATAATTGAGCATATTTTTTCATAAAACATTTGTTTAGTTTTTTGTTATTGAAGATGCAAATTACAACGAAATTCCATAAGTGTAGAAATTTTTTTTTACTTAAAATCAAAATTCTTAAAAAAATCAAAAATTCCCTAATCATGTTTACTAAAAAAATCAAACAACCATTACATTTTATACAAAAATGTACCAATCCTAGTCTCTTTTTTGCGGTTACATTTTTTGCCAAAATCTTTCTGCACTTCGTTTACTTAATAAACAAAACTATATTTGCTAAACAATCGTTTATGATTTATTAAAACTTCAAATCATGAAAAAGATTTTAGCTATTCTTATATTATTACTTACATCAATAAACTCTATTTTGCTGGCTCAATCTACGAGTATTGGTGCAGGAAATTGTTTGAGTTTTTCAGGAACAAATCAATATGCGCAAATTCCAAATAATGCGGCTACAAATTTTGGCACAGCCGATTTTACCATCGAATTTTGGGTAAAAACAAGCCAAACAACAGCGGCTCATTTGTTGGGAAACCGTGATAGCCTAACTATTTCAGGCTCTTGGTACAAAATATCAATGTCTAATTTGGGAAATATTGTTTTTGAAACAGGAAATGATAACAATACAGGAAATAGTTTTAGTATGTTCACAGGACAGCCAATTAATGATGGAAAATGGCATCATGTAGCCGTAAACCGACTTTCTAGCACCAATACTGCCAACATTTATATCGACGGAATTTTGGCTGTAACCAGCAACACCACCAATGCAAATAATGTAACTGCCAATTCAAATCCAATAGTGATTGGAATAAATTTTGGAAACACTGGACAATTTGGCTATATTGACGAATTGCGTTTTTGGAACTCTGCCCGAACTGAAAGCGAAATTAGGAATGATATGTGCCAAAAAATTACTGTTTTTCCTACAAATTTAGTAGCTTATTACATTTTTAATCAAGTTTCTGGCTCGGCTATTGATACCATAAATAGCAATCATGCTTTTTTGTTTAATGGCTTAGAATATGCTCCTTCTGGTGCGCCCATCGGGGATATTTCGGTAAATGACTATAATTTTGGCACAACCCAACTAGATTTAACAGATGGAAATGGCACTTTTTCGGCAAATAATTTTAGCTTAAACATCGATCAAGGAATACATTTGTACAAAGTGCGTGAAAGACCAAATAACCTTAATTTAACAGACGCAAAGGCTTTGGATAGTGTCAATTATTTTGGTTTATTTGGCGTAAATTTGTCTGAAAACCCTAAAGTTTTTTATGATTATAGCAACGATAGCATTTTATCGGATTTGATTAGCGAACAAAGTATTTTATTGAACAGAATCAACGCAGAGGCTCATTCTTGGAGTTTTAGCGTAAACAAAACTTTTGTTGATCAAAGCAATCAAAGCATTATTTCCCTAAATAATCTCAATTCTGAATTTTTAATTGGTGAAAATTTATCCAAAACATTACCCAAGCAACTTCCCTCTTCAGGCAGAAGTTTGAGTTTTGCAGCCTCGAGTTTAGTAAGCATACCTTTTTCGCAAGAAACTTCGTTTTCGGACAAATTGACCGTAGAATTTTGGATAAAACCAAAACAAAAAGATCAAATTTGGATCACGCACAACACAAGCGATCGTCCTTTTGTATTTGCCATCGACAATTCAAACAAAATAAAAGTTACATTAAATAACTCAACTACTTTGACTTCCAGCAGTTCAATTATTTTTAACCAATGGACTCATGTTGCTTTTGTTTACGACCAAGAAAATGCTTTAGCAACGCTTTATTTGAATGGAAAAGAAGAAACTTCGAATCCTTTTACTGACAATTTATTTTATAACAATTCTGGAATTTATATTGGTGGCGACCCTAATGATGCTTCCAAAAATTTTACAGGCGAAATTGATGAATTGCGTTTTTGGAATACACATCGAAGTCTGGATTTGATTCGTGCCAATATGTGCCAAAAACTTACAGGAAAAGAAAATAATTTGGCAGCTTATTATCGTTTTGACGAGAAAGGAACAGAAGTTTTTGATTGGGCAAACGGCAATAAAATTACATCTGCCAATGCTTTAAACCTTGTTTTTTCGGGCGCGCCGATTGGCAACAAAAGCACTTATTTTTATGGAAACAACAACGGAGGAACAATTGTCGAAGCCACTTTAACCCATGACGATGGAGATTCTTTTAACTTCATTGCAGACGACTCGGACAATTTTGTGCATTTGTATTTGGTTAATGAAGCTCCTGAAAACGTAGTTCCACCCGCAAATTCGCCTGATTCTAGTATGGTTTTGTTGGCAGATAATCGTTATTTTGGCGTTTTTTATTCTGATAGCACTTTGAAATACAATATAACTTACAATTATGCAGGAAATTCGGAATTAGAAGGAAACACCAGCGAATCTTTTTTGGCTTTTGCCAAAAGACGAAACAATGCCGACACGGTTTGGAATTTTGCAGGCGGAGATTTGGACGTGCCAAACAACAGTATTTCTTATGAATCGCACAAAAGTAAAGAATATATCATAGGTTTTACGACCATAAACAATGTTTCTTTTAAGTCTTTTACTTTGAACAATAATATTATTCCCGAAAAGAAATTTGTAGGTTATACCATTGGGCAATTTGTGGTTACTACTGACCAAGTTAATCAAAGTTTTACGCTTGAATTATTGAACAGCAACGGACTTTATTACGAACAATATTTTACACTTCAAGGCAGCAATTTGATTACTAAAGCTGTTTTTGACTATGACGTTTTCACCGATTCTATAACCAACGAATCGATCCCGATCCCAATTAAAGTGCGAGTCAAAGACAAAGATGGCAAAACTTTTGACCGCATTTTTCAGCTTTATGTGGGCGTAGGGCAACCTTTTGAGCCTCAAAATAATAAACTAACAGATATTGCTTCGGGGCAAGTAATTTGGCTAGACTACGACCAAGATGGACTTTTGGATGTCTTGCTTTCGGGTCAAAATAATCAAGGATTTGCCAATACTTTGCTTTATAAAAACAAAAATGGAACGCCAGAAAACATTGAATTTATGGCTGCTTTAAAAGGAGCAATATCCAATTTTAGTAATTCAAATATTGCGGTTACAGACCTAAATAATGATAATTTTGTAGATTTTGCCCTCACAGGAAACGATCATTTGGGAAATGCAGTTTCAGAAATTTATTTTTATGATTCAGAAAAAAAAGCATTTTTCCCGATCCAAAATAACCTTGTTCCACTAACAAATTCTTCGGTTACAACTTTGGATTATGACCGAGATGGCGATCAGGACATTGTAATTTCAGGGCAAGATCAAGCCAAAAATCCAAGAACAATTTTGTATAGAAACCTTACAAAAGGGCAATTTGAAGAAACAAATATTGCCTTAACAGCGTTGCACAGCGGTACTATCAAAACTGCGGATATTAACAGTGACGGTTATCAAGACTTGATTTTAAACGGTTTAAATTCGTCAAAAAATGTCCAAACAGTCATGTATTTGAATAATCAAAGCAACGATTTTGTTTTGCAAAATAGCAACATTATTGGGCTTTATAAAGGCGATTTTGCATTTGCAGACCTCGATCAAAACGGTTTTGCAGATTTGGTAATCACAGGTTCTGATGGACAAAATGATCATGCAAAAATCTATTTGAACCAAAAAGGAATTTTTACAGAAAAAAACACTTCTTCAGACGAACCTGATTTACAAGCAATTAGCAAAAGTTCTGTTGCTCTGATAGACTACGATTCTGATGGCTGGATTGACGTTGCAATTAGCGGAGCAGCAGCAGATTCTTCTGTTACTTTGATCTACAAAAATTATGATGGCAAAGAGTTTGTTTCTTTGTCTGAAATGCTTCCTTTACGAAATTCTAGCCTTGCTTTTGGGGATATGAACAACGACAAACGCCCTGATTTGATTGCTTCTGGTTTGTATGAGGATCAAGATAATGACGGAAATGAAACGACTCCGATCACGCAAGTTTTTGCAAACACCATCAACGACTATAATGATAAGCCTTCCAAACCTAGCAACATCAAGGTCAGAATTCAAAATCAAAATATTTCTTTGAGTTGGAATCCTGCCTCTGATCATGAAACAAAAAGCAAATCTTTGACTTACAATGTATTTATTAAAAACGAAAATGGTGCTTTTTTGGTAAGTCCTTTGGCAAATTTGCAAACAGGTAGAAGGTATGTGGTGCAAGAAGGAAATGCTCAATACGATACTTCTTTTGTGTTAAAAAATGTACCTTATGGAAGATATACTTGGGGAGTTCAGACGGTTGATGGTAGTTTTGAAACTTCAGAATTTGCAAATTCTGAAGAGCTTTCAGTAAGTAATCGCCAAATTGTGATTTGCCCTGACATCGAAAATTTGAAATTAAATTCGGCAATTATTCAAAAAAATTGTTTGACAAACGAGAAAAAAGTTTCGGTCAAATTATCTGTAAACATTCTTTCTGGCTTAGATTCTGCACAAATAAAGTTTTTTTGGTACAAAGAAGGCAAAAAAGGGGATATTCAAAGCCTAACAATGCCAAAAAAATATAAAAAAGGAACTTCAACTCGAATTGATACTACCATTTTGTTCGATCCAAACAGCAAATATTTCTTTTATGCACAAGCCCAAAATTCTTGTCTGAAAAAAGTTATTTCTGCCGATTCTAGTTTTCAAACTCCTGTCATTTTTGGCAAAAATATCATTGGAAAAGATAGCAAAGTTAATAAAAATAAACCCTTTGCAGACGTTAAAGACCTAGATTCTTTGCCTTCTGATGATGATCCAAAATATTTGGGAATTGTGTGGGAAAGTTTTAACGAAAACCTCCAAAAATGGCAAGTTTTAGAAAATCAAAATCAAACAACACTCAAAGGTTTTCCGATCGATGACAACCTTTTGGTTAGAAGAATTTTGCAAAATAAATTAACAAAAAACTGTTATGACACCAGCAACACAGTCAAAATTGAATTTGTCATTCCTGCCATTAACGAGTCTGATTCTTTGCTTTTGGTTGAAATTTTTGAAAAATTAGACGGAAAAAATTGGAAAGCAACATGGAATTTTGACTCGGCAGTCAGCACTTGGAAAGGAGTTACAGTAGAAAAAGGCAGACTGGTCAGCTTGGATTTGTCAAACAACAATTTGACAGGCGAATTTCCAAAAATAGAAAAATTAAATTTGTTGCGTTATTTAAATTTGTCGAACAACAATTTATCAGGCGAAATTCCGAGCAGCATTGGCATTTTTACAACATTAGAATACTTGGATTTGTCGCAAAATAATTTTTCAGGAAAATTACCCAAAGAAATGAGAAATCTGGAGAAATTAAGCACTTTGTTTTTATCTCACAACAATTTTAAAGAATTAAGCGGCTCAATTGGCTTGCTCAAAAACCTAAGAACTTTGTTTGTAAACGAAAATAATTTAGAATTTTTGCCCGACAGCTTGGCTTTGTTAAGCGAACTTTTAACGCTAAATGTTGGAAAAAACGAACTAGAATCTCTGCCTGAAAACCTAGAAAAATTAACCAAACTCGAATCGTTTTATGTGGACAACAATCGTCTTAGTAATTTGCCCAAAGGCTTGTCTAAACTGTTAAATTTGCGTATTTTTCACGTTTTTAACAATAATTTATCCGATTTGCCCGATTTGTCGAAAATGGAATTTTTGGAAAAAGTAAACGTTTATGGAAATGCGCTAGATTTTGGAGATTTAGAAAATTTATTGCTTTTAAATGGTGGTAGAGGCACTTTTTCTGTTGATTATACGCCACAAGCGCGCCTTAGCAAAGACCTTGACACCTTAGTTTTAACCGACAGCAAAATTAGATTAGCGGTTAAAGTTGATGGAAAAAACAATTTGTATCAATGGTACAAAAATAATGAACCGTTAAATACTTTGTCTGCCCAAAGTCCTGTTTTAGAAATTAATTTTGTAAGCAGAAAAGACGCAGGAACTTATCATGTATTGGTAAAAAATAGCAAAATTTTGCGTTTAACCTTGCGTTCAGGTGATATCAAGTTGAGTGTAGGCTGTGCAAGTCCGCAAAATTTTAACATAGAAGCAGACAATCCATTGGCTTTTTGCGAAAATACAGATCAAGCACCAATTTTAAGCATTAATTTGCCAAAAAATTTGCAAGTTCAATGGTTATTTAACAAAATTCCTATTTCAGGCGAAAATAAAAACACCTTAAAAAGCAGTTCTGCGGGTTTTTATGGCGTGCAAATTAGGGATTCTTCAGGTTGCGTATTTTTTGCCAAAGAAATTGATATAATTCGTTTTCCTTCGCCAGAAGTAATTATTTCTAGCCAAAACGACAAAATTACGGCACAAACCAAAGGTAAAATCATCAAATACGAATGGTTTTTTAACAATGTTTTGATCGAAAATGCGAATGAAAATAGCCTAAATATTGAAAATTCTGGTCAATATTTTGTCAAAGTTTATTCAGAAAATAATTGTGTGGCACAATCTAATCTTTTGCTCTCAAAAGTAACAGCTACAGAACAAGAAAGGCTGGCAAATCAGACACGAATTTACCCAAATCCTGCGCAAAATAAGTTTTTTGTGGAAACAGAAAATTTAAACATTTCGCAAATAAATATTTATAACAATTTGGGTCAAAAAGTAGGCATTTTTTTTGTAAAAAACACAAAATTAATAGAATTAAGCCTAGAAAATTACTCACAAGGATTATATTTGCTCGAAATTTTGAGTAATGAGGGTCGTTTTGCTAAATCTTTGTTGAAAGAATAATTTTGTTTTTAATAGAAATACCACTTCTTAAAGAAATGGTATTTCTTATTTTTTGTAAAATTGCAGTTTTATACAATTCATTTTTTATTTTAACAGAAAAAATTTGCATTTTATAAATTAGGAATTATATTTGTAACAAGTTTTTGAAGAACAACCCAACAAAAAAGATTTTTTCAGGGAAAAAATATGGATAACAACCAAAGAATTTTAATTGTAGATGATCGTGAAAGCAACTTGTTTGCTCTAAAAAATATATTGTCCGATTTGGACGTGGAAATTGTGCAGGCAAAAACGGCAAATGAGGCTTTGATTGCCACTCTTAATTACGATTTCGCACTTGCTATTTTGGACGTGCAAATGCCCGATACAGATGGTTACGAACTTGCTGAACTGATCAGAGGGGAAACAAAAACGAAATATTTGCCTATCATTTTCTTGTCGGCAATGGTTTCTGACGAGTTTCACATCTTCAAAGGCTATCAATCTGGGGGAATTGATTTTATTACCAAACCCTTTAAACCTGAATTTTTGTTAAGTAAAGTCAGGGTTTTTTTAGATTTGGACAAACAAAAAAAGGAACTTCAAATGGCTTTTGGCAAAGTAAATGCCCTCAATGAGCAAATGCAAAGCCAAATGCAGTCTTTAGAACAAAAAAATAAAGAGGTTTCTATCAAAAATAAGAGTTTGACTGCAAATTTGGATTATGCCAAACGCATTCAAGATGCCATGCTTTCGCCTTATAGGGCTTTGTTAAAAGAATTTCCAGAGTCATTTATCTTTTTTAAACCAAAAGAAGCAGTTTCAGGAGATTTTTATTGGTTTACCAAAAAAAATGACAAACACATCATTGCTGCCGTAGATTGTACTGGTCATGGCGTTCCTGGTGCGTTTATGTCTGTGATTGGCATCGAATTGTTGAGAGAAACGATTAATTCTAACGGAATTACAAGTCCCGACGAAATTTTGGATCATTTGCATCAAGGCATCGAAGATGTGTTGAGTCAAGACGCTACTTATATTCAAGACGGCATGGACATTTCTATTTGTGTGCTTGATTTGAAAGAAAACGTTTTGGAATTTGCAGGTGCGAGAAGTCCTTTATATTTTATTAAAGATGGCAAATTAGAAGTCATTAAAGGCGACAAAATGCCTGTGGGTGGTTCTTGGAACAAAAAATTCAAGCGTACTTTTAGCAAAAAAACCATGATTTTGGACAGAAGTTCTACCAATTATTTTTATCTCTCTTCAGACGGTTATGAAGATCAATTTGGGGAACTCACCAAAAAGAAATTTTCTAAGGAAAAATTTAGCGAACTCATTGTAAATATTCATGAACTTTCGGGAAATGCACAAAGAAATATTCTCGAAAAAACAATGAATGAATTTATGGGCAAACAGAACCAAGTTGATGATATGCTGGTCATTGGTTTCAAAATTTAATTTTTTTAGATAAAAATAATAAACAACCTTATAAACGTAATTTTTCGTTTGTAAGGTTTTTGTGTTTGATTGTCAATGTTTTAAAATCAAAAATATGTATTCTTTAGATGTTCAATTTAGAGTAAGTTATGCCAACACAGACCAAATGGGCTATATGCACAACGGAAGTTATGTGCTTTATTATGAGATTGCACGCACCGAAATTTTGCGAAATTTGGGTTATTCCTACAAAAAACTAGAAGAAAACGGACTGATGTTGCCTGTTTTAGAAAATCATTCCAAATATTTGCTGCCCGCCACTTATGACGAAATGATTACAATTCGAGTGTTTTGTCGAGAAATTCCTTTGGTAAAATGGGTCATTGAATACGAATTTTTTAACGAACAGAAACAACTGATTCATACAGGAAGTACCGTTTTGGTATTTATTGACAAACAAAGCCGTAAACCCTGCCGCGCACCGCAAGATATTTTGGATTTGGTCAAACCTTATTTTGAAAAATAATTAAAAAATTTAGATATTTTGCCAAATTCAAATATTTGGCAACCTTATTCTATTTCAATAAAATCCGAATAACTCATAAAATTTCCTTTTTTTGCCAAAAAACGAATGTAATTTTCCATTTTTTCCAACATTTTTTGCCCACAAAGTCCTTTTACATAAAAAGGCAAGTCAAAATCGTTAATTTCTGCAAATTCCCAAGGATGATAATACAAAGACAAATAACCATCTTTTGCAAGTGTCCAAGCCGAAAGCCGATTGATCAACCACAAAGGAAAATTTTTGAGGCTCAACCAAAAAAGCGGAAAACGAAGCGCAGGCGTAACAGAAACAGGAATGTGAAAAATGCCGTCTCGCATTTCCCAAAGTCTGTTTTCGGACAAATGATTGTAGCGGTTTGGCAAATACGTTGGGTTCATGGAAGTGTTATAAAGATAACCTGCTTTTGCTACTTCACTGTTTTTCAAGGGTTTAAGTCTTGCCATTCGGAAACCATAAACTTTCTTTTGTGTAATTTCTTCTAATTTTTCTCTAGAAGATTTCAAATCTGGAATTTCAAAACTCGAATGAAAATAGCCATGCGAAGCAATTTCGTGGCGGAGGGCAATGTTTTGAATCAGCAATTTATTTTTTTCTGCATAAAAAGCCGTTACAAAAAAAGTAGCCCGAATTTGATATTTTTCAAGCAAATCTAACAAAGGAATTACGCCTTCAGTGGAAATTCTTAATTTGGTTTCTAAGGCTAATTTTTGACCATATTCTTCAGGAATATCGAACTCTTCGAGATCAAAACTCAACAAAATAGCATTATTTTTCATGAAAAAACAGATTTTAACAAAATTTTGGCAAAATTTCCAACTTCCTGCAAAACGACTTTCCAACTCATCGTCGAGTATAAAATTCCTTTTCTCAAACGAATGGTTACGGTTTCTAAACGCAATTTTTTGCGTGCTGCCATCGACAAAAATTCGGTATCGAACAAAAATCGTTTTACGGTAGTTTGCAAAAATAATTTTCTACCTTCCGAATTCATGCCTTTTAAACCCGATTGTGTGTCTGTAAAGGGGATTTTGAGAAAAATTAAGTTTAACAATTTACTGACTCTGGACAACAAACGCCTTTGAGCCGACAAATTTTGGTAATAACTCTCATCTCTTACTCCTGCAACTACTTGCACACCCGCTGCTAACTTTTCTACAATTTTTACAATTCCTTCTAATTCAAAAGGAAAATCAATGTCTGTGTAAATGATAAAATCCGAAGTTGTTTTTTTGATAGCAGTTCGCATAGCAAAACCTTTTCCTTGATTTTCTGAATAAGAAATATATTGAAAATTAGGGATATTTTTTTGCAAAAATTCGACGTGTTCTTCGTTCACGTTTCGCAAAGAACCATCGTTGATCACCAACAAATGTATTTGATAATCAGGCAATAAGGCTTGTAATTTCTCAAAATGTTCGCACAAATTTTTGTCCCAATTTGGCGAAGGATTATAACAAGGCTGTACAAGATCGAGCTTAAACTTCATGAAATTTGGTTTTTGCGATTGCAAAAATAAAATGCAAATGTAACACAAAGCAACGAATAAAAAAATAAGCCCAACTTTTTTAGAAAACTGTAATTTGATTTAAGATTTGATAACAAATTTCCTAAAGTCTAAAATTTTTGTCTATATTTGCCAATAAAAGTCCTTTTCATTGATAAATATGACTGATTTTGCATCTCTTGGATTGTCTGCGCCCTTGTTAAAAGCCATCGCAAGCCAAAATTTTACACAGCCCTACCCCATTCAAACCGAAGTAATTCCTGCGGTTTTGAAAGGCAAAGATATTTTGGGAATTGCTCAAACAGGTTCGGGTAAAACGGCAAGTTTTGTGTTGCCTATCTTGGAAATGCTTTTGTCTGCAAATGCCCCAAAAAATAGGCACATTAGCGGTTTAATTTTAGTTCCGACCAGAGAGTTGGCGGTACAAATTGGCGAAGTTTTAGTAAATTTTGGAACAGATTTGCCTCGAAAAATCAAAAGTTTGGCAGTTTTTGGTGGCGTTTCCATCAATCCGCAAATGATGAAATTGCAAGGCGTAGAAATTTTGGTAGCCACACCAGGTCGTTTGATCGATTTGGTCGAACACAAGGCAGTACATTTGTCCGAAGTTAAAATGTTGGTTATTGATGAAGCCGATAAAATGTTAAATTTAGGGTTTCAGGACGAAATGGCTTATATTTTTAGGCTTTTGCCAACAAAAAGACAAAATTTATTGTTTTCAGCCACTTTGGGCAAAGACGTAAACAGTGTTACAGAATTTTTGTTGCACGATCCTATCAAAATTGAAATCAAGCCCGAAGCGCAACATTTGGATTTGATCACGCAAATAGCTTATTTGGTTTCGGAAGAACGCAAGGGAAATGTGTTAAGATATTTGATCAAAACGCAAGATATGAAACAAGTTTTGGTTTTTACTTCTTCGGTTCACAAAGCTGATGCGGTGGTAAATAAATTGAACAAAAACGGAATTGAGTCAAAGGCTTTTCACAGTGAAAAAAGTCAGGGAGCAAGAACAGAAGCATTAAACAAGTTCAAATCGGGGAAATTGCGGGTTTTGGTGGCAACTGATTTGGCTTCGCGAGGGATTGATATTCAGTTTTTGCCTTTTGTGATCAATTATGAACTTCCGCGTTCTCCCAAAGATTACATTCACAGAATCGGCAGAACAGGGCGAGCAGAGGCAGCAGGACAAGCTATTTCTTTGATTTGCACCGAAGACGAAGCACATTTTAAAGTTATACAAAAAAAGATGAAAAAAGAAGTAAATTTAATTGCTACAAATGATCTGAATTTGCACGGATTTTAACGTTGGCAAGGTTTTCAACCATTGCCAATGTTAAACTACAAATCTATTTTTTCTAAATATTCGGGCATCAATTCGTCTTTTTCGAGGGTTTCCAAAGTTTCTAACTTCCTGATTACGTTTGCTTTACCGTTTCTGTCGATCAAAACAATGGCAGGACGCATCGAAATAAATTGCATAGATTGTGTAATGTTGTAAGCACCAACGTGATGCACTACGACCTGATCTCCTGTATTCAATGGCGGAAGGCTAATATTTTCGCGCAAAACATCGATATTCATACAAAGCGGTCCGTACAAAACGGTGTCTTCGGTATAACCTCCGCTTTGTTGCGCAGGCGAAATTTTGTGATCAAACCAAAAAGAAGTAAACATAATATTGACCCCAAAGTCCATAATGGTTGCTTTTCTGCCATCAGAAAGGCGTTTGTTGGCAATCACAGAACCCAATAAAAATCCTGCATCATCAATCAAAGCTCTGCCTGTTTCCAAATACAAAAACGGCAGATCTTCGGTTGGAAAACCCGCATTTAAAAAAGCAGAAGTTATGGCATCGGCATATTCATCAACACTTGGCACAACATCAACGCCTTTCAAATACATTCCTTTCAACGTATTTTTTGAAGCAAAACCTCCACCCATGTCTATGTATTCTACTACTTTTCCAAAACTTTTTTTCACGTTAATTGCCAAATAACAAAGTTTTGAAGAAGCCACCGCATAGGCATTTGGCGTGAGCATATATGTCCCAATGTGCGTATGTAAGCCCACCAAATCCAAAGTATCAGAATTAATAATTTTTTGGATTGCCTCCCAAGCCTGACCGTTTTCATAATTAAAACCAAATCTGTCCCAAACAGGATACACGCCTGTGTCCATATTGACTCGAATGGCAACCTTAATTTTTCTGCCTAATTTTTCTGCAATTTCTTTCAAACGATACAACTCATCAAAATGGTCGATGTGAATTGGTGAATGATTGCTTGCTGCCAATTCCAAATCTTTGTCCGTTTTGTCAGGTCCATTAAAAATAATTTTGCTTGGCGGAACTCCGTTTTTTATGGCTTTGTCGTATTCAAAGCGCGAAACCACTTCTGCCCAAGAACCTTCCTGATGAAAAACTTTGCAAATGGCGTTCAAATAGTTGGTTTTGTAAGACCAAGCAAACTGAACTTTTGGGTAACGATTTTTGAAAGAACGATTGGCGGCTTTAAAATTTTCACGAATTTTGCGTTCAGAAAGTACAAACAAAGGCGATCCAAATTCTTTGATCAAATCCTTGACAGCCACGCCGTCGATGTGTGTGAGTGCCTGTGATTCGAAGGCAGCACCAAATTTACTAGTTATTCCCGTTCTTAATTGCTGAATAACGGGGCGTTCATATTGTTTTTTGGACATAATTTTTTGGTTCTTTTAAAATTGTCCGACTTGCGTCTGACTTATGTGTGTTTTTATTTTTCTCCAAAAGTGGAAATTTTTTCAAAATCTTGTAGATCAACAACCATATCTTCCGAAAAACGAATAAACATTTTTCCGACTTCATAGCTTGTAAATGGTTCGTAAGGCAATCCCATTGCCATATTTACCAAAAGTGCCGCCTGATTTTGCCCTGCGCCTGTGGTCAAATAACTCCAAGCAGGAAAGCGAGGATTAATTTCTAACAAATAATATTCTCCGTTTCCGTTTCGGATAATTTCGAGTTCAAAACCACCTTTCCAATGGCTTTTTTCTACAAATTTTTGGGTTAAATCGGTCAATTCGTCATCATCAATCGTAATTCCTGCCCAAGCTTTGCCTTTGTCGGTGATGTACAATTTTCGCATGGAAACTGCTCCCAGCAAATTTCCTTTGCCATCGCCAATTCCGCAAACATTTAATTCTGTGCCATGTACAAATTCCTGTAACAAAATTGGCAAACCCCATTTTGCGCTGATTTTATGAAAATGTTGTTGGGCTTGTTCAATAGTATAAGTAACCGCCGCTTCGTAATATTTGCCTTTGACAACCAGCGGAAAGCGAAAATCGTAGGCAATTTTGGCAATTTCCATCGCCGAAAAAACGGGTTTTGCCTTCGGAACTTTGATTCCTGCTTTTTCGCCAAATTCGTATAAAACGGCTTTATGGCGGGATTCGAATTGTTCTAAAGTTGGCAAAAGCATTTTAATTTGCATTTCGTCTGCCAATTTTTTTTCCAATTTGATAAAATTATACAATTCAGAATCAAAATTTGGAAAAATAATATGCAAATTTTCTTGTGCGTGAATGTAACGCAACCTTTCGAGCAAAGCCTCCTGCCCTTCGGAAGGATAAGGGATTCGGTAGGTTTTATCTACCAAATGGGGCATATAAATACAAGGTTCAAGGTTTTCGTAAGCCAACCCAATGATTCGGACATCAAAATCCTTAGGTTCTCGCAAAGAACGGATCACCCCTGAACCTGAACCTGGACTGTCGATGGCGTTCAGACCTGTGAGAGCAATGTTAAAAACAGGTTTACTCATTTTTCGATCAAATTAAAATGATCCAACATATTTGCAAAATCATCAAAATCTTTTTCGAAAGTATCCAGATCCAAAAGATAGTTGTCCAACATATATTGTCGGATTTCATCTTTATTTTTTTGGGCTTTTGCCAGAGTCAAAATTTCCAAACCGACAGGATTTAGCGAATAAGAGTCGCCTGTGGAAGGATTAAAAACAAAGCCAGAATCGCTAATGGCAATATTTCGTTTAAGTTTCATGTGCTAAATTTTTGGGTTGGATAGAAAATAAAATAAAAGGTTTAAAAAGCTAGATATATTTTTGTAAACGAGAAAAAAAATAAAAATTATGTTTTTAACAAAAATTATCGTTTTTTCGTTGTTAGATTTCACACAGAAATTTTTGTTTAAATGTTTAATTTTTATTATTATTTTTAGCAAAGTGTTTATTATATTTACGCAAATGTTAATCAAGGAAACATATTTTTTATGAAAACCATCATAGTTTAAGAATTAAAAGACCAAAATATAGACTTTCAATTAATTCATGTTTGTTAAAACTGCAAATTTGGAAGACAAATTTTTGGCTTATACTCAATAAATTGATGACAGTTTAGATATAAGTTAGTGCTTAAAACAAAAATTTTTAGCATAGATTCTGCCTAGTAGAATCTATATTGTTTACTCTTAAATTACTTAATTTTTTATGGAAAAACTTTTTGAAGGAAGTTCAGTTCAGCTATTTTTTGATGCTGAAAAATCTATGATTGTTTTAAAATGGCTTAGCCAAACCACTCATTGGAAAAATGAAGATTTTGTAAGAGAAAACCTGAATATAGTAAATTTTGTGGCTCAATGCAAACCTACTTATCTTTTATCCCTT
>RDXG01000247.1 GCA_004292785.1 Bacteroidota bacterium | reverse complement strand
AATTGCCTCGATCCGCAAAGCAAGTGAACGCTTGGAAATCATGTATTTGGACAAAAAAGAAAAAGAATATTATGATGCCCAACAAAAACGTTATCTTGACGAAAGTTCAAGAATACAGGAAGCAGTAGAAAAAGCGGTCAAAGAAGCGGTTGCGCAAACAGGACTCAACAAGCAAATTGAAATTACTAAAAACCTTATTTCCATAGGTTTAGACAATGCCAATATTGCGAAAGGAACAGGCTTAACTGTTGAACAAATAGAGGCTTTGCGCAAGTCTTAAAAAACCATCAAATTTTAGCACAAAAACTATGAGCAAAACAGAAAATAAACGCCTAGATTCTTTAGATGTTTTTAGAGGAATTACCATCGCAGCCATGATTTTAGTCAATAATCCTGGCTCTTGGGCAAATCTGTATCCGCCTCTCAAACACGCTGTATGGCACGGTTGGACTCCAACGGACTTTATTTTTCCTTTTTTTCTGTTTATTGTCGGAAGTTCTATCACTTTGGCAATGGGTAAAATTCCCTTAGAATCTGAAAAAAAATTGGCGCAACAAAAGATTTTTATTCGATCTGTCAAAATATTTTTAATTGGCATTTTGATGGCTGCTTTTCCATTTTTTCAATTCAGTCCCGAATTTGGGCTAAGTTCGCATTTAGAAGGTTTGCGAATTATGGGAGTTTTGCAAAGAATCGCCATTTGCTATCTGCTTTGCTCCTTATTGTTTATTCATGGTTTTGAAAATCGTTTTTTCATTATTTTTGTCGGAATTTTACTTTTTTATTGGTTTTTGATGGCTGTCGTGCCTGTTCCAGATACAGGAGTTGCCAATTACGACTCCCCTACTGCAAATTTGGGAGCATATTTAGACCGTTTAATTTTGGGCAAACATCTTTGGAAAGGAGCAAACAGAGAATGGGATCCCGAAGGCTTGTTAAGCACTTTGCCTGCCATCGCAACCGCTTTATTGGGAATTAGGGCAGCGCAAATCATCAAAAATAAAGAAACAGAAGAGAAAAAAATGTTGCAATTATTTGTAGAAGGCTGTTTATTAACTGTTTTGGGTTTTGTTTGGGATTGGTTTTTCCCAATAAACAAACAAATTTGGACAAGTTCCTATGTGCTTTTTACGGGTGGTTTGGCGTTTTGTATGCTCGCAATTTGCTATTATTTTATAGATTATCGAGGACTCAAAAAATATATGATGCCTTTCAAAATATTTGGAATGAATGCCATGTTTGCTTTTGTTTTTAGCGGTTTGATGAGCAAAACTTCGAGTTTGATCAAATTAGATATTGAAGGCAAAAGTATTTCTTTGGGAAATTATTTTTACCAAATCTTATGCGAAATATTTAGCCCGATTAATGCATCTTTGGCGTATGCTGTGGCTTATGTCCTGATTTGGTACGCAATCGTTTGGGCATTGTATCGCAAAAATTGGTTTTGGAAAATCTGATAAAAAACAGGAAAAGCGGCATTTATTAAACCTTGTGCCGCCTCCTTATTCATAACAAATGCGATTAAGATCACAGCAATAGCCCTTAAACTATCTAATTGTTTAATGTACTTCATTTGAAATGATTTGAAAAATCTACAAATTCATCTGTTTCAATACAAACAAAATCACAAAAAACACATTCAAACAAACCGAAGAAAGCATATTCAAACGCATGGTATTTTTGAAATTGGCATTTTTTTCGTCAATAAAAACCAACCTAAACCAATACAAAAAGAAAAGCAAAACAGGCAACAAACAGACCTGAAACAAAATCATGTCCCTAAATTGATGGTAAGTTTGAAAATAATAGGCAAAACCAGCCGTTGCAAGGGCAAAAATGATGGCAGTATAGATAAAAGTTCCTCTAATTCCTAAAATTCGGCTTAAAGTCAAATCTCCACGTTTGGCATCTTCTTCATGCTGATAAACCTGCGTCATTGGGTAGGAAGCCAGCAACAAAAACGAACTCAAACTCGCCGCCAATTTTGCCTGATTGTCCACATAAAACGCCTCTGTTAGCATTTCATTGACAGCCATATAAACCGCAGAAAAAATAAATCCGCCTTGAAAAATAGCCACAGACAGCAAACCCGCCACAGGATATTTTTTTAACCTAATTTTAGAATGGCTATATGCCTTAGAAACCAAACCGTACAACAACAAATCCAAAGCAAATTCGAGGCTCACAAACAACGCCATAATTAGCCCAATCACATCGAAAAGCAAGGAAAAAAACAACAATTCAGGCTCGACTTTTGGCGGATTTTCCAAACCACCAATACTGCCTTCGTCGCGGTCATAGTAGGAATTAAAGCCATTACTTGCGGGATAAACAAACAAATGCAAGGCAAAAAAAGCAAGCAAAGTATTGGCAATATTCACGTTTTGGGACACGCTAACCGCAAAACAAAACATAGGCATTAAAAAAAACGAAAACGGAATCCGAAGGTGCAAAAGTGTCGATTTTTTCATAGTTTCAAAGGTAATAAAAAAAATTAGTCTATCAAATTTAATTGTTTTTCGATATAAAATTTTGCAAACTTGAGCATCTGAAAAATCTCGAATAAGTCTGTTTGCGTAGCATCATAAGCCTTGCTTACTGCATAATTTTTGCCCTCTAAGACTACAAAAAACCAATTTCTGCCCAAAATATACAAGCCATAAACGGGCAATTGTCTTTATTTTGGAACTGTGCGCCCAACATAGAAACCAATAATTGCCCAAGTGGATCGGCATCTGTGTCTCTTTCTTTTTTGTATTCATGTAAGAAAAAAAACGGTTTTTTAGGAATTTGTTTGCCTTGTGCCACCATATAATCTACTTTTCCGCCAATTTGTTCTGTTTCGTTTGGGTAAAAAACAAAATTTGCTGTATAAAATCCTTTGTAAATTTTAGGTTTATAAAATTCGATCAAATTCAAAATTGGAGTAATAAAATAACCTTTTAAATCTTCTTCGTTCAAAAAACTTACATTTTCGAGCAAAAATTTTTGTAATTTATTCAAAATACGTTTTTCTTCGGGATTAATTTCTTCTTTGCATTGTAACCATTGATCGAGTGTTGGTAAATTATCGAGCTGATTTAAGCCAAAAAAATCATCAACTTCATAAGTTTGCCATTTTTCAAAAGATTTTAATTTTTTTCGTTTCATAAATGTAATTTTAGATAAATATTTTAATAATTTTTAGAAATAAAAAAAATAATTCAGCAAAATTACAAAAAACAAATAAAAATATTCAAAAAATTCCGTATTTGCCTTCGAATTAGCAAAACAAAAAAATGGTTAATAAAGTAGTCATTATCACAGGCGGAACGTCAGGAATTGGTAAAGCTCTTGCCAAAAAATTTGCCCTAGAAGGCTCAAAAGTAGTTGTTACGGGCAGAAATTTGGACGCTTTAAACAACATGGTAGCTGAACTAAAAACCAAAAATCTCGAAGTTTTGGGCGTTCAGGCAGATGTAAGCATCGAGTCGGACAATGCACGCATGGTCGAAATTGTGATGAAACGGTATGGAAGAATCGATGTTTTGATCAACAATGCGGGCATTTCGATGCGGGCATTATTTGAGGATTTGGATTTGGAAGTCATCCGAAAAGTGATGGACATCAATTTTTATGGAGCAGTTTATGCCACCAAGTATTGTTTACCCGAAATTTTGAAAACAGAGGGAACAGTTGTAGGCATTTCTTCAGTAGCAGGAACACGTGGCGTGCCTGCCCGAACTGGTTATTCTGCGTCTAAATTTGCCTTAAATGGCTTTTTAGAAGTGTTAAGAACAGAAATGTTATACAAAAATGTAAATGTTTTGACCGTTTGTCCTGGTTTTGTAAGTTCCAACATTCGCAACAATTCTTTGACCAAAGATGGCTCTAAACAAGGCGAATCGCCAAGAGATGAGAAAACCATGATGAGTTCTGAAGAGTGCGCCAAAAGAGTGTATGAGGCAGTAGTCAAACGCAAAAAATTGATTTATCCCGCAGGTTTTTTGGAAAGAATAACGGTAACTTTAAACAAATTTTTTCCTATTTTTATGGATAAAATGGTGTATAATGTAATGGCAAAAGAAGCAAATTCACCTTTTGAAAAAAAATAACAATGTTCAGAACTACCAATTTAAAATTGTAGTTCTGAAAAATCTTTAAACAAAGTTTTTACTATTTTTTTATGCTAATTTCTCCCTCATCACTGATGCTAATTTTGGTATCAGGAAAATCGGCTTTGGTGAGTTTTTGCATAATTGCAATGACTCTTTTTTGAGAATCTAACTGCACCCCACCAGGATGAGGCTGAACGATTGGCGTAATTTTGCCACTCAAAAAATTTCCCTCTGAATCAATATTGACCTTAATAATAGGTGCTAATCCGCTTTCTGCCTTCAAGTTGAAACGTTTGTAAGTACAAAAATTGCCCATGCTGTATGCAATAAATCGGTTTTTATACAACTCTACGGCTCTGGTTACATGAGGACCATGTCCAAAAACAATATCTGCTCCTGCGTCAATTACTTGGTGAGCAAAATCATACACATTTCCTCTATTTTCGCCCAAAAAATTTTCTGTTTTTTTAGTAACGTGTTGATGACTAGCTCCTTCCGCTCCTCCGTGAAAAGAAACAATTACAATGTCGTTTTTGCTTGCCAACTCCTTGACAATTTTCACAGCTCCCGCAATATCTCTAATATCCATAGTTCCAGAATTTGGAGCAAAGGCACAAAAACCATATTTTACGCCATCTTTTTCGAAACTTACGCTAGGAATACTGCTCAAACCTGCAAAAGCAAAACCTTTTTCTTTCAATACTTTGACCATATTGTCCCTGCCTTCATTTCCAAAATCCCCGACATGATTGTTTGCCACACTCAACAAATCAAAACCTGCCTTAGTAAGGTTATCTAGCAAATATTCGGGCATTCTGAACGCATAACATTTGGCAGGATCAGAACAACTTTTGACCGCACCGCCTTTGTCCAAAACCGAGCCTTCCAAATTGCCAAAAGTAATGTCTGCATCTTTCAAAATACTTTCCACAGGGGCAAGCAGATCGTTTCCTTTGTTTGGGGGCAAATAATTTGCGTCAGGATAATTTGTACCAAGCATCATGTCGCCAACGCCAATAACACTAATATTTTTTTTTTGAGCAAAAGCCAAAAAACTAGAAATAAAGCATATAAAAAATAAGAATTTCGAAAATAAATGTTTCATTTTAAATTTTTTTAGAAAAAAATAATGATTAAAACTAAATTTTTGGATATTTAAAATCCCAATGAAAATATGTTGTCAAACTTATGCCAGACAATTTAAAAAATACGTTGTCAAACAATTAAGTTGGGACAAAAATAAAAACATTTACCCTAAATTCATTACTTGATCAAATTATAATAAAAAAAACTTAGCAAATATTTTTTAAAATAGAATATTTTTCTACCTTTGCAGCCTCATTATAAAATATTTTTACTAAAATGGCAGTAAAAAATTATGAAGCTGTCTTCATTCTCAATCCCATTTTATCTGACGCACAGGTAAAGGAGACAGTAGACAAGTTTAAAGAGGTTGTTACCAGCCACTCCAACGGTGATTTATATCACGAAGAAAATTGGGGTTTGCGTAAGCTGGCTTATCCGATCCAACACAAATCAACGGGATATTACATTTTGTTTGAGTTCAAAGCTCAAACAACGGTTGTAAACGTTCTTGAAACCGCATTCAAACGCGACGAAAGAGTGATGCGCTTTTTGACCTTAGCACTAGACAAGCACGCTTTGGAATATAACGAAAAACGTAAAAAAGGAGCTTTCAAAAAAACTGAAAAAAAGGAGGATAAAAAAAATGACACTCGTAAATGAACCAGTAAATAGAAATGACAATAAAAAGAAATATTGTCGTTTCAAAAAAAGCGGAATCCAATACATCGATTATAAAGATGCAAGTTTCTTGCTTAAATTCGTGAACGAACAGGGCAAAATTTTGCCTAGACGTCTCACAGGAACAAGCCTAAAATTCCAACGCAGGGTTGCCCAAGCGGTAAAACGTTCCAGACACTTGGCTTTAATGCCTTATGTGGCTGATGCAATGAAATAATATTTTTGACTCCAAAGATTAGGCTGTTCGCAGCTTAATCTTGTTTTGAGTCAATAATTTTTCAATTACTCTTAAAATTTTTATTGAAAAATGCAAATTATCCTTAAAGAAACAGTCAAAGGACTCGGTTATAAAAATGACATTGTCAAAGTAAAAGATGGTTACGCTAGAAACTTTTTGATCCCAAAAGGCGCGGCAATCATGGCAACCGAATCCAACAGAAAAGTGCTTGCTGAAAACATCAGACAAGTAGCCCACAAAGCTGATAAAATCAAAAGAGATGCCGAAATTTTGGCTGATTCTATTGGCGACCTTAGTTTGGAAATCCTTACTAAAGCAGGCGAAAGCGGAAAAATATTTGGAGCTGTTACTACCCTTCAAATTTCCGAAGTTTTAAAAGCAAAAGGTTTTGAAGTTGATAAAAAAATCATTTCCTTCAAAACAGACGTGAAGAACTTAGGCGAATATGTTGCCGTTTTAGATTTTCACCGAGAAGTTAAAAAAGAAATTGTTTTCAGAGTAGTTGCTGAATAAATAGTTTTTATTTTAGAAAAAAGTCTTTGCAACAAAATGCAAAGACTTTTTTTATGAACAAAAATTAAAAAATAGACTAGACTAATTAGACTCGCATTTGAACACTTGTAAAATAAAGGTTGTATTTTCCAAAAAAAGCACTAATTTTGCATTCCGAATCATAACCCTTCGGAAAAATGAAAAATTTTGCACCGCAAGCCATCCTGATGCTCCAAGACGGAACCGCCTTTAAAGGTAATTCTATCGGGAAAACAGGCACTACCACAGGCGAAATTTGCTTTAATACAGGCATGACAGGTTACCAAGAAATTTATACTGATCCTTCTTATTTTGGTCAAATTGTAGTCAATACAAATTCTCATATTGGAAATTATGGGGTAAACAGTGCTGAAACCGAATCTGCTAGTATTAAAATTAGTGGTTTGGTTGTCAAAACCTTTGCTGATGTACACTCTCGCCAACAAGCTGATGAATCTTTGCAAAAATATTTGGAAAAAGCAGGAATCGTAGGAATTTGCAACCTCGATACGCGCCATTTGGTCAAACATATTCGTGAAACAGGAGCCATGAATGCCATTATTTCTACTGAATTTGAAGGCGAAAAACTCCGAGAAATTCTTGCAGATACGGTCAGCATGGACGGTTTGGAACTTTCTAGCAAAATTTGCACAAAAGAACCTTATTTTGTAGGAAACCCTGACTCCCCTATTAAAGTGGCAGTTTTGGATTTTGGAATTAAAACCAGCATTTTGGAAAATATGGCAAAAAGAAATATCTATTGTCAAGTTTTTCCTGCCAAAACTACTTTTGAAGAAATGGAAAAATGGCAACCTAACGGTTATTTTCTTTCCAACGGACCGGGCGATCCTGCGGTAATGGATTATGCAATTCAGACCGTAAAACAGATTTTAGAAGCAGACAAAGCCGTTTTTGGCATTTGTTTAGGGCATCAATTATTGGCTTTGGCTGCAGGAATACCTACTTTCAAAATGCACCATGGACATAGAGGTTTGAACCATCCTGTCAAAAATTTGATCACAGGCAGATGTGAAATTACTTCGCAAAATCATGGGTTTAGTGTGAGCATGGAAGATGTCCAAAAAAGCGAAAACGTGATTTTGACTCATACAAACCTCAATGACAATACCGTAGAAGGCATTAAATTGAAAGATAAAAAAGCATTTTCGGTACAATATCACCCCGAATCTGCTCCAGGTCCTCACGATTCTCGTTATTTATTTGACGATTTCTTAACAATGATGCAAGAATAATGTTTTCAATTTAGACTTTATAGAAATAACATTTTTCGAAAAAATGTTATTTCTTTTGTATTAAAAACTGTTAGTTTTGGAATTGAAATTAAACAAAAAATTCTTCATTTTTAACATCAAATTTTATGAGCTACAACACCGATCAATTATATAAAACGCAGTTGCACATCTATACAGAGGCAGTTCCAAACCCAAATTCTTTAAAATTTGTGTTTAACGCCATGTTGATGAACCCCGACGCACAAGGAAAAGATTATCCTTGCGCAGAAACGGCAGAAGATTCGCCTTTGGCACAAGAAATTTTCAAATTTGAGTTTGTAGAAAGGGTTTTTATTGCCAAAAATTTTATTACCATCAGCAAAAATAATTTGGCAGATTGGCATGAAATTCAGGAAATTATGCGCCACTTTTTGACCAATTACATCGAAGAAGGCTCAAAAGTTTTTGCAAACACAGCCGAAGAAGAGGCAATTATTGCCAACGATTCGCCTGCAGTTAGGCAAATTAAAGAAATTTTGGAAGAATACATCAGACCTGCCGTAGAAGGCGATGGTGGTGCAATTAATTTTCATTCTTTTGATACAGAAGCAGGCGTTTTGAAAGTGCAATTACAAGGTTCTTGTAGCGGTTGCCCGTCTTCGAGCATCACTTTGAAAGCGGGCATCGAAAATTTGTTCAAACGAATGATGCCACAAGTAAAAGAAGTCGTGGCTGAAGGAGTTTAAGTAAACTTTTTAACAAAAAAATGAAGTTGTGCGTAGAAATTATTTTAAAATTTACGTACAACTGTTGTTTTATAGAAACGAACAAGAATGTTCGTTTTACCAAAAACTATATTTTCTAACTTTCTCTTGAGGGATGTTCAGATTTTTTTAATAAATCGCCAACTTCTACCAATAAAGTCAATTTTCCGCCATAAGTTTCTTGCAAAAGTTCTTGTGTAAATACTTTTTCGGTTTCGCCGCAAGCCACCAAACGCATATTAAGTAAAATTACCCAATCAAAATAATTTGGAACAGATTGTAAATCGTGATGAACAACGACCACTGTTTTTCCTTCGGCGCGCATTTCTCTCAAAATCTCAATAATTGCCTGTTCTGTGGTCATATCTACACCTGCAAAAGGCTCGTCCATGAAGTACAAATCGGCTTTTTGGGCTAAGGCTCTTGCCAAAAAAACGCGCTGTTGCTGTCCGCCAGAAAGTTGCGAAATTTGCCTATCCTTAAAACCTTCCATTCTTACTTTTCGCAAACAATCGATCACAATGTCCTCATCAGATTGGCGAGGGCGTTTCAAAATGCCCAATTTTCCATATCTTCCCATCATTACAATGTCAAAAACAGAAGCAGGGAAATCCCAATCAACCGATTCGCGTTGTGGAACGTAACTTATCTGATCTCTAACCTTGTTCAAAGGCTGATCAAACAATTTAACAAAACCGCTACTTTGTGGGATTAAACCCATAATTGCCTTGATTAAAGTCGATTTTCCTGCACCATTAGGTCCAACAATCCCTACCAATGCACCTTTTGGCAAAGTCAAATCAATGCCCCACAATACAGGTTTTCGGTTATAACTGACTGTTAAATCGTGAACTTCTAATACAGGATTTTTTGCATGAATGATCATAAAAGTATTAAATTTGCATTTTTTTTAGCCAAAATTTAACTTTTTGGGGGGCAAAATGTTTATTTTCGAAAATAAAAGTAACCCATTATCCAAACAAATTTATGAAAGAAAAAATCTTAATCCAAACAAAATATTTAGAAAAACCTTATTTAATTTCTTACAAGACAATAATTTTTTTGTTATTGTTGATGCACTTTACAGGTTTTATTGGCATGAAATTAAAATTTAGTCAAGCCTATTTCGAATTTTTGACTCCTTTTAATATTATTTCGGCTTCGGCTTTATTGTTTATTTTTCATTCAAATTGGACTAAAAGTTTTATTTTTTGGTGCATTTTTGTTGCTTTTTCTGGTTTTTTTATTGAAGTTTTGGGAGTTTATACGCAAATTATTTTTGGGAAATATGCTTATGGAAAAACTTTGGGAATCAAATTTTTGGATGTTCCCTTACTAATTTCTTTGAATTGGTTAATGCTGACCTATATTTTTTGTGCAAGTTTAGATTTTTTAGACCTTCCCAAATTATTAAAAATCACTTTTGCAGCTTTGGGAATGACTTTATTAGATGTTTTGATCGAGCCGATGGCGATCAGGCATGACCTTTGGCATTGGTTTGGGCAAGCAATTCCTTTACAAAATTATGTGGCTTGGTTTATATTTTCGTGGCTTTTTTCTTTTTTATTTTTTCTAATTCCTTTCAGAAAAAAAAATGTGGTGGCTTTGGGTTTGTTGGCTTCGCAGCTGATGTTTTTTGTGTTGCATTGGGTTTTTTAGTTTTTTTTACAATCTTATTTCATTGTAAAAACCTACAACAACTTCAAAATCAACAAAGTATAATCGTCATCAAGGGTTTTTGTTCCTGCAAAGTCCTGAATATCAGCAACTAAGGCATCTGAAAAATCAGCTAGAGAAAGTTGGATTTGATCTTCAAAAAAAGTTTTGAGTTTCAAATATCCATATTCTTTGGTTGGGTCTTCTTTGTCTTTGGCTTCTACAATTCCGTCTGTAAAAAGCAAAATTTGGTCGCCTGCTTGATAATTGAAAGTGCGAATATCGATGTATTTTTCAAATTTTTCGCTTTTAATAATGCCCAAACCCATACCTTTGCTCTCCAAATATTCGGCTGTTTTCGTTTGCGAATTAAAAAATAACAAAGGGCAATGACCCGCCCTCGAATAATACATTTTTTGGGTTTGTGTGTCAATCAACAAATATAAAGCGGTTACAAAATAGCTTTTTTCCAAACATCTACACAAAGCACTGTTTGCATATTTCAAAAATTCGTCTGGGGTGAGGTCTAATTGCACCAAACTATGAAAAATTCCCTTCATTTGTGCCATATAAAAGGCTGCCGAAGTACCTTTCCCCGAAACATCTGCAATAATTACGGCATATTTGGATTCTGAAATCTGAAAACAATCATAATAATCACCACCAACTTCATCAGGAGAAAAAGAACTAGCCAAAATTTCGATCTTCTCATGAGCAATAGCCAAATGAGGCAATAACCTAATTTGTACCTTTTTGGCGGTGAGCATTTCCGCCTTAGATCGTTCATTTTCAACAACTTCCGAAACCAAACGAAAATTATCGAGGGTAATACTTGCTTGCGCCGAATAAGAATTTACCAAATTGATCATCACGTTGTCAAAGGCATTGTTTAGTTTTTTTAACAAAACCAAGATTCCCAGTAATTCCTGTTTATAAGAAAGCAAAGGAACAGCTAAAACAGAGTTAAAAGCCAGATTATCAATGAATTGTGATAAATGTTTGCGGTCAAAAGTTTGGGTAGTGCGAGGATCGTAACCCGTTTTTTGCAAAGCCTCCCTAATTTGTTCCATTTCTTGATCTTCCAAACGCCTGTAAATGGTGGCGTGTGAAGGCATAATTTCTAGCCAAACGGCATCAGCTTTTAGCGTGTGAATCGCACTTTCTACCAACAATTCATAGACTTGTTTTTCGTTTTCGCCTTCCAAAATTAATTCACTAAGACGTTGATAATTAAGGACATTCGAAAATTTTTCCTCAAAAATAGAAGACGTTGGCAAATTGAAAAGCACCACCAAAATAGACGCACTTCCATAAATGGCAATAAAAATAAGCAAAGAATGTAGAAAAATACTTCGAGATAAATCCACCACCAAAGGACTAATATCGGAATATTGCGAAATCACCTCGCCAAAATAAAACAAACACAATAAAATAGAAATCAGGAAAAATAGTACACTCAATTTTTGACGAAAATCGAAATAAGTAACCCAACTCAAATTAAAGGCAAGTCCTACCGAAAAAATTGCAAAAATAATTCTTAAAACATTAAAAAAAGTATCGTTCAAATGAAAATGAAAAAAATGCAAAAGCATCGAAAAAATGAGCATATATTCAAAAACACGCCAAGAAATGGTCGTAATTCGAAGTTTTCTATATGAAATTAGCTTTTTCCACTTCAAAAAAGTAGAGGTAAGGAAAAAAATCAAAAAACCGAGTTCGATATGATAACATAAATTATGCAACAAAATTGATGGAATCATCGGAGAAGGATCATCAAAATCATAGGAAAGTTGTTGCATAAACAGATTCAACAAGACCGAAGCCAGCGTACAAATAACGGCAGTTAGGAACAAACTGAACAAAATATTATAGAAATCAATGCTTTTTTCGAGTTCATTTCGTTTGCCTACATACAAATATGTAAACAAGATCACAGAATTGACCGACAACGCCTTAAAAAAGTCTGGCACGATGATTTTTTCGTTGATTAGCGTGTAATATTGCTCAAGCAAAACCATCGCAATCAATAAAAACCAGCTAATAATGCCTAAAAAGGCATAAATTTTTTTAAAATTATTTTCCTCAAACATCAAAAGGAAATGATTGGTTTAGCGAAATAAATTAATTTGCGTTACAAATTAAGCAAAATTTTATGAATAAAATAAAAATTCTTAGATTTATAAAAAAAAAGAGTTTTACAAATCTAATTTTTTAGTACATTTACAAAGCATATTTACAAAATATTAAGATTGGAAAAATAATTCTTATGAAAACAAAAATACTTCTTTTTTTTATAATTTCTTTAATTTTTAACAACTTTACTTTTGCACAAAAAAAGAAAACGCGCAAAATTACAGGAAAAATTACATCAAACCAACAAATTCTTTCAGGAGTTAGCATTTTGGTCAAAGGTTTAGCGATTGATACGATTAGCAACCAAGCAGGGCAATACGATCTCGAAATTCCTAATTATTTTGTCAAATTGACTTTTCACAAAATTGGTTTTATCAGCCAAGAATTGGAAATAAATGACCTAAAAAAGACCGTTTTTGATGTGCAAATGTATTCCGATACTTTGCAAAAAATTTGGGCTTCGCAACAAAAATTAAAAACCACAAAAAATATTTATTCTATTGATAATCAAGTATTTAATTATTTTCCTAGCGTTTCTTTTGAGGCAGCTTTGCAAGGAAAAGTTACAGGTTTGCAAATTTTGCAAGACAACGGAATGACAGCAAGCCCGATCAGAACGCAAATTCGAGGCATTAATTCCTTGTTAAATTCTTCCCAACCTTTGTATGTGCTTGACGGAATGATTTTGGATACAGATTCCTATTCATCTGATTTAGAGAGTTTTAGTAAAAATAATCCACTTGCCGATCTCAATCCTTCCGAAATTGAACGCATTGAAGTTTTGAAAGATGCGACAGCAACTGCCATTTATGGTGCGAGGGGCGCAAACGGAGTCATTTTGATTTTTAGCAAAAAAGGGCGAAATGAAAAAACTGAATTTCAGGCAAATTATTATGTCGGGATTTCTAACCCAACTTACAAAAATAGTATGCTTTCTGGCAAAGATTACTTAAAATATGCACAAGAATCTTGGCAAAATGCAGGAAAAACAGGGAATGTGCCTCTGCCCAATGGCATTGATCCCGAAAAAACAGAAGAAACGAATTGGCAAAACCAGATTTATCAACAAGGAATCCAGCAACAAACTGATTTTTCTGCCAAAGGCGGAAACGAAAAAACGACTTTTTTTGTGGCAGGAGGCTACCGAAACGAAAACAGTTTTCTGAAAACTAACCGCTTTCAACGTTGGAATGCCCGATTAAATTTGACTCACGAATTGGCTAAAAATCTGTCTTTTCAAACGCAAATTTCTTTTGCGAAAACCACTCAAAACCGTATTCCTTTGGGTTTAAATGGCGATTTGGCAAATGCAACTTTGGCGATTCCGTTTGTTTACGAAAACAATTTGTTGGCGAACAATTTGAAGCCAGAAAACAGAAATTCTGTTTTGCAAACGCAACGTTTGACCGCAAATTTTGGCTTAATTTGGCAAATTACGCCTGTTTTTAAGTTCAAAAGTGAATTAGGAACTAATTTTTTGTCTAATCAAGAACATTTTTACAGAACAAACCCCATTCCGAAGGTTACAGAACGCTTTTTTAGTTCAGAAAATTATTTGTTTAGCAACGCTTTTGTGTTGGACAACAGCATTGACGACCATCATTTTCAGGCAGTTTTGGGAATGCAAATGCAAAATATTCAGCAAAAAACATTAGAAAACGAAGGTTCTGTTTGGGTAAATCCTAGTTTACAATCTTTGCAATCGGCTAATAATCAGAAAGTTGTGGTAAATAATTATCGAAATATTGGCTATACTTCAGGCTTTTTTCAATTTGATTATTCGTTCAAAACAAAATATTTGTTTTCTGCGGTTATTAGAACCGATTATTCGAAAGTTTTTGGAGAAAATAAGCGTTTTCAGACTTTCCCTGCGGTTTCTGCGGGTTATATTGCCTATCAAGCCAACGATTTAAGGCGAAATTTGCTTAGTTTTTTGAAAGTCAAAACAAGTATTGGAATTACAGGAAATTCGATGTTTAGAGTTGATAATCAATATGTTAGCACCTACCAAATTGCCAATGGCTATAATGGTTTAAGCGGACTTATTCCTGTGGGAATTGCAAATCCAAATTTTGCTCCTGAAAAAAGTTTGCAAACAGATTTGAGTTTGGAATACGGTTTTTTTGGGCAAAAAATAACAGGTTCTGTGGGCTATTATCAACGCAAAACCAGTGATTTGTTGATCAATTCGCCAATTTCTTATACATCAGGTTACGAAAATGCTTTGCTGAATCTTGGGAAAATGACAAATTCGGGAATTGAGTTTAATTTGAATGGTAATTTTGACTTTTCAGCAGATTTTTCTTGGAAAATGGGTTTAAATTTGACTACAAACCAAAACAAAGTAGATGATTTAGCACTGAATCAAATTGTTTCTAAAAATCCAAATTCGGCAGATCAGTTGGCAGTTGCAGGGCAAAATTTGGGCGTTTGGCAATTAGCAAAATGGGCAGGAATTGATAATTTGACAGGAAAAGAACTCATTTTTGATTTGTCAGGGCAAAAAATTGAGGCAAATCAGGAAAATATTAGCAAAAATCAGACTTTTATGGGCAATCCTACGCCTACTTATTTTGGTGGTTTGCAAAATAGTTTTTCTTATAAAGGTTTGGAAATCAATGTTTTATTTACATTTAGCGGAGGAAATCAGGTTTATTTGGCAGACAGAAAATATTTGGAAGGTGGTTTTGATGGCACAAACAATCAAGCAAGTACAATTACAGACCGATGGACAAGTCCGAACCAAAATACAAATATACAACAGCTTGTTTATCAGTCAGATAATCAAAATTTTAACACAAGTCGTTATTTGAAAGATGCGGATTTTTGGCGTTTGCGATCTTTGTCTGTTGCCTATCATTTGCCCAAAGAATTAAACGAAAAAATGCAGATCACGAGCAGTAAAATCTTTGTTTCTATGCAAAATTTGGCTACTTTTAGCAAATTAGATGTCGACCCAGAGTCTAACAGTGCTTTGTCGGCTTTGCCTTTTAGTTACGGGAACGCATTTTTTACGCCTTCGCAAGCAAAAACGCTTTTGTTTGGGGTGCAGGTGGGGTTTTGAGTTTTTTATTTTTATTGGCTAATCTTTAAATATTTATGTTTTTATTAATCATTTTTTTGTTCTTTTCTGTGCCTGTTTATGCGCAATCGAGTTGTATTTGTGAGAAAGATTTACCAACAACCGAAATAATTTTGGAAAAAGGTTGCTCCGTAAAAGCCAGAAGCAAAAATTGTGAAATTGTCGAACTAAAAAATAAACTTTATTTTTTTCTATTAGGCTTTATTCTATATAAATCCTAAAAAATTTAAAATAAGTTTTTAAATACTAAAATATTGACAATCAAATAATTAAAAAATATTCATTTTAGAAAAAATACTTAATTGGTCAACTGATTAATTTTTTCAGTAACAATTTTTCCATCAAACAAATGAACACTTCTTTGGCTATATGCGGCGTTGTGCGCCGAATGGGTAACCATGACAATGGTCGTCCCTGTTTCGTTGAGTTGTAAAAGCATATTCATTACTTCTTCGCCACTCACCGAATCCAAATTTCCAGTAGGTTCGTCTGCAAACAAAATTTTGGGATGGGCAACCGTTGCCCTTGCCAATGCCGTTTTTTGTTGCTGTCCGCCTGAAAGTTGTTGCGGAAAAAATTTTGCTTTATGCAAAAGTCCTAAGATTTCTAGTTGTTCGTTCACTCGTTTGCGGCGGGCTTGTGCAGAAACTTTGAGGTAAATTAAAGGCAATTCCACGTTTTCGTAAACAGAAAGCTCATCAATCAAATTAAAATTTTGAAACACAAAACCAATTTGATTTTTGCGCAAATCGGCTTTTTGTTTGTCGTTTAAATCAGAAACTTTTTGTCCCATGAACATAATTTCTCCACTGCTTGGCTGATCTAACAATGCCAACAAATTCAACAAAGTAGATTTTCCACAACCAGAAGGTCCCATAATAGACACAAATTCGCCCTCAAAAATGTTCAAATTTACTTTTTCTAAGGCAACATTGGCAATATTAGACACTTGATAAACTTTTTCTAAATGTAAAGTTTGAATCATGCTAGGGAAAAATTTAATAATTTCCTAAAATCAAGCCTTTACAATAGCTATGCCACAAGGTTTAAATATTTGATAATCAATATTTTATATAAAAAATTGAGAAAAAAATGAATAAAAAAAATAACAATTTTAACAAAAAACGTTCACAAACAGACATATATGTTCATTAACGGACATTTTTTGAAAACTTATTTTTAATTTTTTTATATTTACCAAAATAAAAAAGATCAAAATCAAATTCTTTTTATAATTTGCGAAAAATTTGATTTGTTCATGTAACACAAAATTAGTTTGTGATATTTTTTTAATACTTAAAAATATGAAATTTTCCATCAAAAATATATTGTTTTTTTTCTGTCTGTTTTATTTTTCTTGCGAAAACAAAAAAATAGAAAATCAAAATAATACTGAAAAAAAATCTGAAAAACCGACTCTTTTTACTTTATTAAATTCACAGCAAACAGGCATTGGCTTTGCCAATCAATTAACCGAAAAAGAAGATTTAAACATTCTGAATTATCTTTATTTTTATAACGGAGCAGGTGTGGCGGTTGGCGATATCAACAACGATGGTTTGGCAGATATTTATTTTACGGCAAATCAGTTGCCTAACAAATTGTATCTGAACAAAGGCAATTTTGTTTTTGAAGACATCACCGAAAAGGCAGGTGTAGCGGGTTC
>RDXG01000170.1 GCA_004292785.1 Bacteroidota bacterium | reverse complement strand
CTCTTGCAAATGCAAAGATGCCAGCAAATTTTGCAAATGATTTTCCAAAGTGTTAAGGCTAGTTTGCGCCAAAAAATCCATAAAAAACAATTTGCTTTCCGATTCTAAATTGCTGTTTAAAGATTTTAGGTTTTTGGCTATCAAATCAGTGTAATTTTCTTTAAAAAATGCTTCAAATTCGGTTTTATGGCTTAAATTTTGGGCAAATTTTCCCAAATTCTGTTCAAATTCCTGCCAATCCAAAATTTGTCCCAATTCTTTTTCTTTAAAATTTTCAAAAAAATCGTGAATAAGGTTTTGTTTTTGTGTCTGATAAGTTGGCGATTCGATCAACAAATTCAGTAACTTTTGGCTGGTTTTTCGCCAATCTTTTTCGCTAATATTTTCTAAAATTTCTTTGGTTTGCACCTGCGAAAATTGGTTTTCCAAAACACCAATCAAAAACACCGAAGCCTGTCCTGTCAAATCTTGTTGTACTTTTTTTCCTTGCGAATACAAATGCGCAGCAGCCAAAGAAATCTCGGCTTGCAAAGTTCTTTCTATATCGCTAACTTTATGTAAATCAGCAATTTGTAAAAAAACAGCAAGCGGAATTTGATATAATTCCTGTAACAAATGTTCACTTAATTTTTGCAAAGAGTTGCTTGTAGCAGGTCGTTTTAACAAATCTTCGACCAAGTTTTTGAGATAGTTTTTCTCTAATCCAATCTTCAAATCCCCGATTTTGCTTGCGCCAATTTCCGCCACTCCTTGCGAAATTATTTTTTTCAGATTTGGGCTTTCATCTCTAAAAAAATTGGGAATTTCTGTGTCTGCAAGTTCCAAAACCGTATTTTTGATCGTATCTTGATATAAAGCCACAGTTTTAGAATTTTCGTAGGCTTTTTGATAAATCTGATTAGAAAGTGCAGTTTTGTTTTCCGCTAACCAAGTGAGCGCGAAAGCAATGATTTTTTCTACAATCAAATCCAAATTTTCGCTAATCAAACGCAACAAATTTCCATTTAACAAATGCTGAATTTGCCGATTTGGATCGAGTTCGTCTGCCAATTTTTGGTCTATGAAATCAAAAACATATTTTTTTAACTTGCTATCAATCAGGTTTTTAATTAATAAATCGTTGAGTTTTTGGTTAATTTCTGTTTTTTGTTCAACATTCAAAAAAGTGTCTAAATTTCTCTGCGAAAATTTTTCAAAAATCGGGTTTAGGCTTTCCAACAAGACGCTAATTTTTTGCGGATCATTCAAATTTTCTAACAATTTTTCCAAACGTTTGCCCAACAAAACAGAAATTTGCGCATACCATTGATCTTTGTTTGGAATAGTTTGCGCCAATGTTTTTGGGGATTGCGCCAAATTGTCTAAAAATCTAAGCAATTCATTTTCAGCTTTTTCTATATTTTTTTCTCGATCCAAAAATTCAGAAATTTGTTTTTCGAGGTTTTGCGTAGGAATATTTTTGAAAGTTATATATTTTTGTTTGCCCAAAAAATTTTGAAATTCTGTTTGCCAAGATTCTGTATTTTGTATTTTTTCAAATAAAAATTTACTTGCATTTTCAGAAATTTTATTTCCTTGATTTTCAAGTAGTTGATCGATCAATTCAAAATTATTTTTAGACAAATTGTCGATCAAATTTTGCTTTAAAATGTCTTTTTTCTTAGAAAAAGTATCTTGCAAACTCACAGGATTTAGCAAACCGTTGATCACAAATTTTCCCATATTTTCTGCAAAACGGGGCTTATTTTTAGCCACCACCGAAGGCGTAAAAGGCATATTTATTGGCAACAAGGGCATTTTTGTAGCCTTGTACGGTCTAAAAACCATTTTTATTGCCAACCAATTTGTGGCATAACCTGTGATTCCGTAAGTCATGCCCGCTGCCAACAAAGTCTCCCAATTCATGCCCGAAATTGGTAAAAAATTGAGTAAACCTCCCGAAATTGCCCCCAAAAAAGCCCCAAAAACCGTGATAGGTTTGAGTTCTTTGCCCACAAATTTTTCCACTACATCACGCAATTTGTCTTCACTCATTTTTTGCATACTGCTCGTAACCACAGGCGCAACTCTGTTTTTGAGTAAAAAAGGTAAATTATTGATAATCAAGTTTTTAAGATACAAAGGCAAATCATTTTGCAAAAATTGAAGGCGATCCAAATAGCTTTGCAAATTTTCGTTTTTGCGTTTCGCAAATTCCAAATCCAAATATTTAAAAATTTCTGAACTTAGAAAATCTCGAATTTCTGAAATATTATTTTTTGTAACAATTTGATTAACAGATAATTGCAAAATTTCTTTTTTAATAATTTCAAATAAAAATTTTTGACTAAACAAATTGTTTTTTGCTAAATTCTGAATTTGTTGATCAGCAAAGTTTTCGAAAGTTTTTTCGGGCAAAATTTCTGAAATTTTTTGCTCACAAATTTTTTGCATTTCCTTGTTCAAAAGGTCTTCTAAAATAGAAGCTAATTTTGGGTGATACAAAAAATTTTCCTTCAATTCTTTGTTCATGAGCTGTTTTAAGGACTTTTTCAAAAAATCTGTGATGGCATCTTCTTTGAAAAAATCTCCAATTTTTTTCTCTAAAAATACTTCCAAATCCTCGAATTTGAAATTTTTTAGTGCTTTTTCTGCATTTTCAAACAACAAATCGGACAGATTTTTAGCCGTTTCGCTATTTTTTACTTGTTTGACAATGTCGCCAATCGTATTTTTTTTCAGAAAATCAATGACTTGGGCAGTCAATTTTGCGGTGGTTTCTTGTGGGTTTTCCTTGTATTGTTCCACAATTTCGACCACTTTTTTTACCGCATCAGCATATTGGCTAATGCTCCCAATAAACCAGTCCAAAATCCAGTCTTGAAACTTCCATTTGATGTTTTTTCTGAAAGTTTTGTCAATAATTTGTTCTAATTTTCCTTTTCGGCTTTCTAGCCAAATAATTAGCGAGTCTAAGAAAATAGGTAGCTTTTTTTGTAAAAACAGGTCAAAATTTTGGGCAAGATCAACCGAAAGGAAGGAAAAAATGGTACTTTTCTCTTTTTCTAGGGCATCAACCAACTCTTTTGCCAAAGTTATCAAAATGTTTCGTCCTTCCGCAGATTGCAACAAATTACTTAATCTGTTTTGCAATTCTAAGGCAAAATTTTCTGTGTTTTTTGTGCCAAAAAGCGCGTTTAACGGCTTTTCAGCGATCTGTTTGGCGAGGTTTTTTGTTAAATTTTCTATTGCCAAACGTTCCCAAGCCATTTCCAAATTCGAATCTATTGCGCCCGAAAATTCG
>RDXG01000169.1 GCA_004292785.1 Bacteroidota bacterium | reverse complement strand
CATCGAATATTTCCCAAATCAAGCTGTTTTTTGGTTTTATAATGGCAGGGCGCATTTTAGCAACAAAAATTATGACGAATCGGTGCAATCTTTGGAGCAATGTCGTTTGCTTTCACAAGAAAATTCGGAAATGCAGTTTTTGGTGTACGCAGCCTTAGAAATCAGACCAAACGATAGCCATATTTTGAATAATTATAGCTATTATTTGTCCGTCAGAAAAGAAAAATTGCCTTTGGCTAAGGAAATGTCGAAAAAATTGGTGCAAAACGAACCCGAAAACGCCACTTATTTGGATACTTACGGCTGGGTTTTGTACGTACTCGGCGAATATAAAGAAGCCCAAATTTATTTGGGAAAAGCTGCAAATGATAGCAATGAAGGCACTATTTTGGAACATTACGGAGATGTACTTTACAAAATGGGCGAAGAAGAAAAAGCAATCATCACTTGGACAAAAGCCAAAAAAGCAGGCGGAGATTTGACAAATATGATCGACAAAAAAATTGCAGATCGAAAACTTTACGAATAAAAAACTTAAAACTAACAGTTCTTTGAGAACTGTTAGTTTTTATTCATTCATTTTCCAAACCGTAGTCGTTTGTACTTTTGCTTGGAGTTGGTTTAGCATCGAATACAAACCAAAATAAGTTCTGTTCAAATACAAAGAATCTTTTGAGCCACGCGGTCTTTTGGACTTTCTAATTTCTTCTATTTTTGAGGCTTCTTCGGCAAAATTGTATAGATTTTGAAAATAATCGTCATTGCCAAAATCAAATTCAGAAGTCAAAAACGGTTTCACAGTCAAACGAATCATTTGCGAAAACAGATCGATAAATATTTTTTGTTCGTCTGCATTGTCTTCAGCATTGATAAATTCGAGTTTATAAAACAAATCGATCAATTTTGGGCGATCATCTAAAACTTTTGGGTTTAAAACCTGAAAATGATGGTGATAATAGTCTTCAGGAATAACTTTTACGCAACCAAAATCTATAATTGCCAAAGTTCCATCGTTTCGCATCAAAAAATTTCCTGGATGCGGATCGGCATGAACAGCTTTTAAAACGTGCATTTGATAATCATAAAAATCCCAAAGTGCCTGCCCAATTTGGTTTCTGACCTCCTGCGAAGGATTTGTTTTGACAAAAACGTCTAAATGTTCGCCTTCGAGCCAATCCATAGTCAAAATTCTTTTGCTAGAAAGTTTGGGATAATAAGTGGCAAAAAAAGTGTGTGGTAGGTGCGCGCAAGCCTGCGAAATTTCCAAAGAACGTTTGAGTTCTAGGGTATAATCGGTTTCGTCAATCAACATTTTTTCTACTTCGGACATATACATTGCCAAATCGCGCTCGTTTAAGCCCAATAATTGCGTGGCAAAAGGCTTAACCATTTTCAAGTCGGAAGTAATGCTGTCCGCAACGCCAGGATATTGAATTTTTACGGCTAATTTTTTGCCATCTTTTTTGGCTTCATGTACCTGCCCAATCGAAGCGGCATTGCGCGCATCTTTGTTAAATTCATCAAAAATCTCTGTCGGATTTTTGCCAAAAAATTGCTGAAAAGTTTTGACCACCAAAGGATAAGAAAGTGGAGGAGCAGAATATTGTGCCATCGAAAACTTGTCTGAATATGCCTTCGGAATCATATTTTTGTCCATGCTCATCATTTGCGCCACTTTTAAGGCACTTCCTTTGAGTTGACTAAGGGTTTCGTAAATGTCTTCGGCATTGTCTTTGTCAAGTTGGTTGCGATTCATGCTTGGATCGACCATCTTTTTTGCATAATGTTTGATGTAATTTCCACCAATTTTTACGCCTGTTTTAATAAATTTGCTTGCTCTTTCTACTTTTGAGGTAGGAATACTGTTCTGATTTTTGGGTTTTTCGTCTGACATAACCTTTTGGAATTTTGCATAAAAACAAGTTTTGAAAGGAAATGTTTTTAGAATTTTAGCTAGGTGAATTAAAAAATTTACCAATTCGTAATTTAAAATTAAAACAGCTATGTACAACGGTAATAAGCTAGACTCGGATTTTAAGAAAATAGCAAGATAGTCTTCAAACTGTGATTTTTAAAAGGTTCACAGTTTGAAATCTGCCTTGCAAAATAACAGTTTTCTGTTACTTTCTGTTGGTAAAAAAACTATAAAATGCCTTTGGTGCTGGGAATTTCGTGGTTTCCGACTTCCCTAAAAATTGCCATTTTGATCGCTTTTGCAAAGGCTTTAAAAGTGGCTTCAATTTTATGATGTTCGTTTTCGCCTTCAATTTTGATGTTCAAATTGCATTTTGCAGTATCCGAAAAGGATTTGAAAAAATGATAAAACATTTCAGTAGGAAAATCTCCAACTTTTTCGCGCTTAAATTCTGCCTGCCAAACCAACTGCGGTCTGCCTGAAAAATCTATTGCCACTTGTGCAAGTGTTTCGTCCATAGGCAACAAAAAATGCCCATAGCGATTGATGCCTCTTTTGTCGCCCAAAGCCAACAAAAACGCCTCGCCGAGTGCCAAAGCGGTATCTTCTATGCTATGATGCTCGTCTATATGCAAATCCCCGATTACCCAAATATCCAAAAAACAGCCCGAATGTTTGGTTAATTGATCCAATAAATGATCGAAAAAACCGATTCCAGTTTGGATTTTCCCTTTCAAATTACTATCCAAATCTAAAGAAATTCTGATGTCGGTTTCATTGGTTTTTCTGTGAATACTTGCTTTTCTGGAACAAGTTTTTAGGAAATTTGCAATTTCTAACCAATCAAAAGTTCTTAAAACTGCCCTAGAATCGTGTTTTTCGCCATAAATAATGGCTTTTGAACCCAAATTTTCGGCTAGTTGCACGTCTGTAATCCGATCTCCAATAACAAAAGAGTTTGCCAAATCGTATTCTGCCGAAAAATATTCTTTCAACATTCCTATATTGGGTTTGCGAGTGGGCAAATTTTCGTGTTCGAAACTTCTGTCTATATGGATTTTATGAAATGCAATTCCCTCATTTTCAAAGACTTGCATCATTTTTTGTTGTGGCAACCAAAAATCGTTTTCAGGAAAAGATTCCGTTCCCAAACCGTCTTGATTAGTAACCATGACAAATAAATATTCATGCAAATTTTGAATTTGGGACAACGCCTGAATGACTTTTGGCAAAAATTCTAGTTTTTCCAAAGAATCTATTTGGAAAGTGTCTTTTGGTTCAACGATTAGCGTGCCGTCGCGATCTATAAAAAGTATTTTTTTTTTCATTGGTTTGAGTTATTTGAGCAGATTATTTTGTGGAAAAATAATTTTTATGACCTAAAAATAGGTATTTTTTGCCGTTGCTCAATTTTTGTAAACAACGGCAAAGTATTTTCTTATAAAAACAAAGAACTAATCGATTCGTTGTCGTTGATTTTTCTGATGGCTTTGGCAAACATATCCGCCACCGAAAGCACTTTAATTTTGGGGTGTGTAACTTTCAAAGGAATGGTGTCGGTTACAATTACTTCT
>RDXG01000246.1 GCA_004292785.1 Bacteroidota bacterium | reverse complement strand
AACCAATCGGGATCAAAAAATCATGCATTTGCCGCCAGAATGGAATGACGATCCAGAATTAAAGGCAATGATTGAACGCTTAAATTATCCTTTGCAAAATGAGGAAATGGTTTTTCGTGCCGAAGCAGAAGATGAAATTGAAAGTAAATTTGAGGAAATGGAGCGCAAATTGGCGAGTTCTGAAAAAGAAAAAGAACGTTTATTGGCAGAAAAAGATCAAATTCTTTTGCAAGCTGAACAAGCAAAAGCAAAAATTCTTTTGCAAGCCGAACAAAAAGAAACTCTTGCCATCGAAAACTTTTTGCGTTTGGGCTTAAATCCTGATCAAATAGCGATTTCCTTGCTAATTTCTAAGGAAAAAGTTTTGGAAATAAAAAATAAATTAGGAATTTAATAGAAAAAATTATTATTTGCCAAAAAGAACCCTATAAAATGGAAGAACAATTAAAAAAAATTCGAGAAGAAATTGATGCTGTTGATGATCAGTTATTGATTATTTTTAATCGTAGAATGAAGTTGATCAAAGAGGTTGGCAATTTGAAACGCAACCATAATGGCGTGATTTACAGACCAGAACGCGAACAATCTATTTTAGAACGTCTGCGAAACAACAACAACGGTTTGCTTACGCCTGAAGCCATTGAGTCCTTATTTATGGAAATTTTTGCGGTCAGTCGTAACTATGAATTGCCTGAAAGAGTTGCTTTTTTAGGACCTGAAGGCAGTTTTACACATCAAGCTGCGGAAAGCCGTTTTGGTTCTTTGAGTAATTATGTGCCTTTGAGCAACATAGAAACCATTTTTGAAAATGTAGTAACCAAAAGAGTAAAATTTGGCGTGATTCCCATCGAAAATAATCAGGAAGGTTCGGTAACAGAAACCATCGATTTGTTGGGATCAACAGATGTAAAAATTGTGGCAGAAATGCCGATGAATATTCATTTTACTTTTTCTTCGATTGAAGATAAATTAACCAATATTCAGCGAATTTACTCAAAAGACATTGGTTTTAAACAATGCAAAAAATTTATTCAAGAATTTTTTGGAAATAATATCGAACTGATTCCTGTTTCTTCTACCTCAAAAGCAGCCCAAATTGCCAAAAAAGAGCCTCATTCGGCAGCAATTTGCCCGCAAGTGGCAGCAAGAATCTACGATTTGCCTGTACTTTTTGCCAATATCGAGGACAGCGTGAACAACACTACCCGATTTTTGATCATCAGTGGAGATTTTGACAGCCAAAAAAGCGGAAATGACAAAACCACAATCATTGCCAAAGTAGAGGACAAAGCAGGAAGTTTGGCAGAATTATTACAAGCCTTCAACGAAGCAAAAATCAATTTGTGCAAGGTCGACAGCCGACCTTTAAAATACGAAAATCAGTTTCAATATTGGTTTTTAATTGATTTAGAAGGACATATTCAAGACGAAAACGTCAAAATCATTTTAGAAAAATACAAAGATCAAGTCAAATGGTTAGGAAGTTATGTAAAACTTTGCTAGTCAAAAAACGTTTGTCAATATACTTGACAAACGTTAAAAATCATTTTTTCATTGATCAAAAAATAAAATTATGCCAAAAGAAAAACCATTTATTCTTGTTTCTAATGATGACGGAATTACTGCCAAAGGAATCCGCACCTTAGTAGAGGTTATGAGTGAAATTGGAGATGTGTTGGTGGTTGCACCTGATAGCCCACAGTCAGGCATGGGTCATGCAATTACCATTCATACAAGCCTAAGAATCAACCGTTCAGATATTTTTGGCGCACAGATCGAAGCCTACGAATGTTCTGGAACTCCTGCGGATTGCATTAAATTGGGCAAATATTATGTCAAAACCGACCGTATGCCCGATTTGGTGGTAAGCGGAATCAATCATGGAAGCAATACTTCGATTAGCATTTTGTATTCTGGCACTATGTCCGCAGCCATCGAGGGGGCAATAGAAGGCACGCCTGCCATTGGGTTTTCTTTGTGTGATTACCATAAAGATGCCGATTTTTCGCATACCAAAGAATATATCAAAAAAATTACTTTGCAAGTTTTACAAACAGGACTTGCCAAAGGAATTGCTTTAAATGTTAATTTTCCAAAAATTCAGGAAGAACCTATCAAAGGAATTAAAATTTGCAGACAAGCACGTGCGCGCTGGCAAGACGAATTTGATGAGCGCACCGACCCGCATGGTAGAAAATATTTGTGGGCAATGGGAAGTTTTATCAACCATGATCTAGGTCATGACACCGACGAATGGGCGGTAAAAAATAACTATATTTCTGTTGTGCCTTCTGTTTTCGACTTGACCGCCCACCGAGATATTGCGGTTTTAAATGACGAATGGGAGATTTTAAGATAATTTTGAGAAAATTGAAAAAAAATTTGTTTTTTCAATTTTCATTCTTACCTTTGCAGCACAAAATAAGTATCTGTAGCTCAATTGGATAGAGCACCAGATTACGGCTCTGGAGGTTTGGGGTTCGACTCCCTACAGATACACTTCTATATAACCCTTGAAATCAAAAAATTTCAAGGGTTTTTTGTTGAATATTTTTTGATAAACAAAAATCGTCAAAACTATGGGAGCAAATAAATTTATCACACAAGCGATTGGTTTTTTGGTTTATCTTGTTTTGCAAGTGTTCTTTTTACACAACATTACCCTGTTCAACAAAGCGTTTTGTTTTGTTTATATTGCCTTTATTTTGCTTATTCCTGTCAATTTAAGCACTATTTTGGTGATGTTGATAGCGTTTTGTTTTGGAATGATTACCGATTTTTCGTACAACATTAGCGGAATACATACTGCTGCTTGTGTGTTGCTTGCTTTTGTCCGAAAGCCCGTTTTAGATTATCTGAAACCTAATATTGGTTATGAAAGCGGAGTGAGTCCAACTTTACCTGCAATGGGCAAGGCTTGGTTTGCCAAATATAGTTTATTCCTTATTTTTATACATCATCTGGCTCTTTTTACTATCGAAGCTGGGGTTTCACAGTTGTTTTCTACGGTAGTCAAAATTATTTCAAGTACTGCTTTTACTTTTGCTATCATTTACTTGTTTCAAGTTATTTTTTATAAAAAACAACATTCAAGATAATTTATGAATATTGGACTATTTTTTGGATCGTTTAATCCCATTCATATTGGGCATTTGATCATTGCTAATATTGCGGTGCAAAGTGCTGATATTCAGAAAGTTTGCTTTGTTATTTCGCCTCAAAATCCTTTCAAAAAAAGTAAGGGTTTGCTACACGAATTTGATCGTTACGACTTGGTGCAACGAGCAATTTCGGACAATCCCAAGTTTATGCTTAGTGACGTGGAGTTCAATTTGCCAAAACCAAGTTATACCATTGACACTCTAAGTGTCTTGCAACAAAAGTTTCCACAAGATTCTTTTCAGTTAATTTTGGGTGAAGATAATTTGGAACACTTTACCAAATGGAAAGAATATCAAAAAATACTAGATAATTTTGGCTTATTGGTTTTTCCTCGCCCTAATTCCCAAATTGATAAAAAAATTGAAAATTCGCCTAATATTCGCAAAATAAATGCCCCTCTTTTGGATATTTCGGCTACTTTTATTAGAAATGCGATCAAAAATAATCAATCAATTAAATATTTGGTTACAGAAAATGTAGAACAAATGATTCTTTCCAAAAGGTTTTATACCTAAATTCAAAAATAAAAACATTTTATTTTTAGGACAAACGCATCAAAATTCCAATAGGCTTTAAACGTTGAAAAACGAATATTTTATTTCATACTTTTAAGAGTTGCAAAATACAAATAGCCTTTTAATTGTAAAAAATAAGGTTTAAAAAATTTGATGCGTTTGCCCTATTTTATTTTTGAAAAGTTTTGCAATTAAAAAAAAAGTTATTATCTTTACAACCAAATTTAGATACACAAATGTAGTTCAATGGCTTAGAACAAAGGTCTCCAACACCTTCGATGGGAGTTCAAATCTCTCCATCTGTGCAAAATAAGATCCCATGCTTTGTTAAGACTTATGCAGTTATGTTAAAAAAATAAACACCCTCTTGGATATTTAAACTACTTTTATCAGAAATCAAAAACAATCAATTAAATATTTGGCTACAGAAAATGTAGCGCAGATGATTCTTCCCAAAAGGTTTTATACCTAAATTCAAAAATAAAAACATTTTATTTTCAAAAAAATTTGCAATTAAAAAAAAAGTTATTACCTTTGCAACTCAATTTAGATACACAGATGTAGTTCAAGGGTAGAATAGGGGTCTCCAAAACCTTCGATGGGAGTTCGAATCTCTCCATCTGTGCAAAATAGAATAAAATCCTATTATTTTTGTCAAAATTTATACGGTTATGTTTAAAAAAATATTTGCTTTTTTCAATGACTCTAAAACAGAAATGTTGGAGAATGTAACATGGACAAAGCTTTCAGACTTACAAAATAATTCTGTATTGGTTTTGGTCGGTACTTTGATATTTGCTTTATTTATAGGTGCAATTGATATTGTATTTGACAAAGGACTAGGAGAATTTTATAAATCATTTCAATAAACCATCTTAATTTGCAATCACATGAGCAGCGATTTGAAGTGGTACGTCGTCAGAGCCGTTAGTGGTCAGGAACGAAAAGTAAAGGCATATTTGGAAAAAGAAGTTCAAATTCAAAATCTCCAAGATTTTATTGTCCAAGTTTTGATTCCTGCCGAAAAAGTATATCAGGTTCGTAAGTCTAAAGATGGAAAAACCAAAAAAGTAGCTGTAGAACGCAATTTCTTTCCTGGATATTTCATTGTGCAAGCGAACATTACTCACGGGGAGGTGGTACACATCATTAAAAGTGTGCCTGGTGTGATAGGCTTCATGCAGGTAGATGGCGGTGGGCAGAACGAAATGCCTAAACCAATGAAAGAGTCAGAAATCAACCGTATTTTAGGTAAAGTGGTTGAAGCTGACGAATACGAGATCAAGCATGAAGTTACGTTCATGACTGGTGATCTAATTAAAGTAATGGACGGTCCGTTCAACGGTTTTTCGGGTACAGTAGAAGAAGTTTTTGAGGAGAAGAAAAAACTAAATGTAATGGTCAAAATTTTTGGTAGAAATACCCCAGTAGAATTGAATTACGTGCAAGTTGCAAAAGAAGAATAACGATGAAAGAAGTTACAGGTTTTGTTAAATTACAAGTAAAAGGTGCTGCTGCTAATCCATCACCACCAATTGGTCCAGCTTTAGGTAGCAAAGGTTTGAACATTATGGAGTTTTGCAAACAGTTCAATGCAAGAACCCAAGACAAACCTGGCATGGTGTTGCCAGTCGTGATTACAGTATATTCAGACAAATCGTTTGAGTTTGTTATCAAAACTCCTCCTGCTGCTATTTTATTGCTTGAAGCATCAAAAGTAAAAAGCGGTTCAGCAGAGCCTAATCGTAAAAAAGTAGGTTCAGTTAGTTGGGATCAAGTCAAAGCAATTGCTGAAACTAAAATGCCTGATTTGAACTGTTTTACAGTAGATTCTGCAATGTCTATGGTGGCGGGAACGGCTAGAAGTATGGGTTTAACCATTTCTGGAGAGTCTCCACTAAAAAAATAGTTTTTGACAACATTGTTTGACTGCGAACAAGTTGTTTCACAATTTTTTGTTCCAAAATGGAACAAAATTAACAAAAAATAAAAATGGCAAAATTAACAAAAAAGCAGAAGGAAGCGTTAGCTAAATACGATCCGCAAAAAGAATACACACTTCAAGAAGCAACTAACGTAGTGAAAGAAATTAACTACGCTAAATTTGATGCCTCTGTCGACTTAGATGTGCGTCTTGGAATTGATCCTCGTAAATCTGACCAAATGGTGAGAGGCGTTGTTGCCCTTCCGCATGGTACAGGAAAAAAAGTTCGTGTATTAGTCCTTTGTTCTCCTGATAAAGAAGCAGAAGCCATAGCAGCAGGCGCTGAATTTGTGGGTCTTGATGACTATATTACCAAGATTTCTGGCGGTTGGACTGACATTGACGTTATCATCACGATGCCCACGGTTATGGCAAAAGTTGGTAAATTAGGAAAAATATTAGGTCCTAGAGGCTTGATGCCAAATCCTAAGTCTGGCACAGTTACTATGGAAGTTGGAAAAGCAGTTACTGAGGTAAAACAAGGTAAAATTGACTTCAAAGTAGATAAAACGGGTATTGTTCACGCAGGTGTTGGTAAAGTTTCTTTCTCTTCTCAACAATTAGAAGAAAATATTAAAGAGGTATTGCTTACGATTGCTAAGTTGAAACCATCTTCTGCCAAAGGTACTTATATTAAAAGTGTCAATATTTCCTCGACCATGAGTCCTGGAGTGAAAGTGGATAAAGCCTCTGTTGGAGGTTTATAAGGAATTAGATCGCATTTTATTTGTGATCGCAAAGCATTAATACCATGAACAAAGAAGAAAAAAAACAAATTGTAGAAGAACTAACTGAAAAATTATCTAAAACAGATTACTTCTACATTACCGACGGATCAGGAATGACTGTCGCACAAACTAATAATTTTAGAAGAGCTTGCTTTAATAGTGGTTTGGATTATAAAGTATTCAAAAATTCACTTATTAAGAAGGCTTTAGGCAATATAGGTGGTGATTTCACCGCTTTCCAAACTGAAAAAGTATTGAAAGGATTCTCTGGAATTATTTTCTCTACTGAATCAGCTAATAAACCTGCTAAAGTTCTTTTAGAATTTAGAAAGAAAAGCAATCAAAAAGAAAACCCAAAACCGTCATTAAAGGGTGCTTCCCTTAGTTTTGATCTCTTTATTGGCGATAAACAACTAGAACTTCTTTCAACTCTTAAATCGAAAGACGAACTCGTTGGTGAGGTTATCGGATTGTTACAATCTCCTGCACGCAATGTCATTAGTGCTTTGCAGAGCGGAGGAGGTATTCTTGCAGGCTTAGTGAAAACTTTGTCTGAAAGAGAAGAAAAATAAATAAGAAAATTGGTTACGCAGATTTTCTTAGATTCACATTTATCAAAAAAATTTAATTGAAATATCATCATGGCAGATTTAAAACAATTCGCTGAACAGTTGGTAAATTTGACTGTTAAAGAAGTTAATGAGTTAGCTCAAATTTTGGAAGCAGATTACGGAATTAAACCAGCAGCAGCAGCAGTAGCAGTAGCAGCAGGTGGCGGTTCTGCACCAGCAGCAGCAGCAGAGCAAACTGAATTTGAGGTGATCCTTAAATCAGCAGGAGCAGCTAAATTGAACGTTGTTAAATTGGTTAAAGATTTGACAGGTTTAGGCTTGAAAGAAGCTAAAGATTTAGTAGATGGCGCACCTAAATCAGTAAAAGCAGGTATTTCAAAAGCAGATGCTGAGAAATTGGCTGGTGATTTGAAAGCAGCTGGTGCTGAAGTTGAAATCAAATAATTGAATTTTTACCCAAAAAAGAGCCTGACCCATAAAGTTAGGCTTTTTTTATGATCTTTTTTAAATATCGTCTTCTTTTCTCATATATTCCATCAAAGGATAAGCAAAAACAGAAAAAATGATCACGATTGCTCCCATATAAAAACTAGGACTCATCATTTCGGCTTTTTTAGAAAAAAGAAGTGCAAAAATAATTCCATAAATTGGAGATAAATTTGCAGTTAAGGCAACAATAAAGGGGGATATTTTTTTCATAATTCGAATAAAAACAGAGAACGAATAAATAGAAAAAACAAACGCCAAACCCAAAATCATCAATAAATCTTCGTAGGTGGGGTTCAAATTGATAGGTCGCCAATATTGATTATAAAAAGGCAGTAAAATACAAGTTCCCAAAGAAGCACCCATCATCAAATAAAAAGTAGCAATGTAATGATTACACTGTTGCGCCACTTTTCCGTTCAAAACCGTTGTCCAAGCTCCGACAACAGCAGCAATAATTGCCACAGTAAAGCCTAAATTATAGTGAAATTTGGAACTATAAATGATATAAACCCCAATAACAGCCAATAAACCCGACAAAATTTGATAGGCATTTACCGAAGCCCTATTCATATATAAGTTGATAAAACTTACCCAAATAGAGGTAGTTGCAATCCCAACTAAAGTAACAGAAGCATTAGAAAGTTTGGCAGAATCACTAAGCAAAATCCAATAAGCAGAAGTTACCATTCCTATAAGAATAAGTTTGAATCTCAAATTAATGGGTATCTTAAAATCTAATTTTTTCCAAAAAATATAACAAGCAAGCATTACTACTGCCATCAAAGTCCGAAGGAAAACGGTTTCTAATGACGGAATAGAAATCGCTATAAAGACTTTCGGAATAAAACTATTCAGTAAAATAATGAAGTGCAAGTGTAAATAATCTTTTTGGGTCGACATTTTAGCAAGAGTTTCTATAACAACAAAATAATAGTTAAAAATCAAAATTGCAAATATTTTCTTAAAAAAACGGTTTTTATCCAAAAAAAATTCCTTTTTCTAAATTTTAATTATCAAACCTAAATAGTTTTTATTTATTTACAAAAACAAAATTTCGATTTAATCTTACTCAAAAAAAAGAAATTCAATTATTTTTATACCTTTGCAGAAAATCAATTTTACATTTGATCATGATCAAACTTAAACTTGCCATACAAAAATCTGGGCGTTTGCACGATGACAGTGTTGCTTTTATAGAAAAATGCGGAATTAATTTGCCAATTAACAAAGCCATTTTAACCGCAGAATCGCCAAATTTTCCTATTCAACTATTGTTTTTGCGTGATGATGATATTCCTTCTTTTGTGGAAAACGGTGTTGCAGACATTGGAATTGTTGGGCTAAATGAAGTAGCAGAACAGAGCAAAAATATCGATATTATCAAAGAACTCGGTTTTTCTAAATGTCGTTTGTCTTTGGCTGTGCCAAAAAGTTTTCCTTATCAAGAATTAACAGATTTGAATGGACTAAAAATAGCTACCTCCTATCCGCATATTTTACAAAAATTTTTGAAAGAAAACCAAATTCAGGCAATCATTCAACAAATTAGCGGCTCTGTAGAAATTGCTCCTAGCGTGGGTTTGGCAGAAAGTATTTTTGACATTGTAAGTTCTGGTAGTACCTTGATTAGCAATGGATTAAAAGAAATTCATACCGTTATGAAATCGCAGGCGGTTTTGGTTTGCAACAAGAATTTAGATTCTGAAAAACGCCAAATTGTTGATAAATTGTTGTTCAGAATGCAGGCACTTTTGGAAGCCAAAAATTTCAAATACATTATGTTTAATTTTCCAAACGAGTCTAAAGAAACGATTGTAAACATTATTCCTGGTATGAAAAGTCCAACAATAGTACCTTTGGGCGACGAAAAATGGAGTGCTTTACATTCGGTTGTGGAGGAAAATCTGTTTTGGCTCAAAATAGAAGAACTCAAAAAAGCGGGAGCAGAAGACATTGTGGTTCTGCCGATTGAAAAAATTATTAAGTAAACCTATCATTTCTTTTCGAGAATTGAAAAGGTTTTAATATTTTATTTTTGCGTTTACATTTTTTTTCCAAAAATATTGTGTAAATATGCCAAAGTAATAACCATAAACAGAAAATATTTTCATTTTACATAAAAAATCGCAATATGAGTGTTTTAGTTAATAAAGATTCTAAGGTGATTGTGCAGGGCTTTACTGGCTCCGAAGGCAGTTTTCATGCACAACAAATGATTGAATACGGTACAAATGTAGTTGGTGGAGTAACGCCAAGCAAAGGAGGACAGTTACATTTGGGAAAACCTGTTTTTAATACTGTGCAAGACGCAGTAGACAAAGCGGGTGCAAATGTTTCTATTATTTTTGTGCCACCTGCTTTTGCTGCTGACGCAATTATGGAAGCCGCTGATGCAGGAATTAAGGTAATTATTGCGATTACAGAGGGAATTCCTGTCAGAGATATGGTGATGGTTAAAGACTATATCAAAAACAAAAATGTAACTTTGATCGGACCTAATTGTCCTGGTGTCATGACTCCTGGTGAGGCAAAAGTAGGAATTATGCCCGCTTTTATTCACAGAAAAGGCACAATTGGCATTGTTTCGCGCTCTGGAACTTTGACTTACGAAGCCGTAGATCAGATCACAAAAGCAGGTTTAGGTCAATCTACTTGTATCGGAATCGGTGGTGATCCAATCATTGGAACAACTACTTTAGAAGCGGTCAAATTGCTTATGAACGATCCTGAAACCGAAGGAATTATTATGATCGGAGAAATTGGCGGAAGTATGGAATCGGATGCTGCCCAATGGATCAAAGAAAACGGGACTAAACCCGTAGTCGGATTTATTGCTGGTCAAACTGCACCAAAAGGTCGTAGAATGGGACACGCAGGCGCAATCATTGGCGGAGCAGAAGACACAGCAGCTGCCAAAATGAAAATCATGAAAGAATGTGGTTTGCACGTGGTAGAATCGCCTGCCGAAATTGGAATCACGATGGTAAATGCTTTGAAAAAATAAGTTTTTTTGAGAACGTTGTGAAGATTCGCAACGTTCTTTTTTTTGCATTAAAATTTTCTAATCCTTTCCCAAACCAAAAATTTTTGAATTACATTTTACAAAAAATATTGTTTTATTCAAATTAATATAAGTTTATAGCAAGAAAATGAACAAATAAATTGTTTGTTTAGTTTTAGATTGTTAGTTTAAAAAACAAAAAGTCAAATAAAATATAAGCCATTTTAAACGAAAAAACGATGAAAACAAAATTTTACCTTCTCATTTTTTGCCTCTTTTTATTGGCGAAAATAAGTTATGGGCAAATTAATATTTCTACGCTACAACCTGCCCGCAATGCTTTAAATCAATCCAATAATGTAACCATTCAAGCCACTATTACAGGCGGAGCAGCAAATATAAGTGCAGGAACGTTAAACTTTACAAATGCAAAAGTTTACGGTTCGCAAACAGGTTTTTATACGGCAGGGGCATGGACGGGAGGGGGTACAAATACAATTTCTTACACACCACCCACTTATTTATTCAAAAGCGGAGAAACTGTAACAGTAGAATATAGAACCACTTTGCAGAGTAATTTAGGTGAAACGTTTACAACTACCCAACAATACCAATTTACAGCAAGAGCCACAGGCACAGGAATTTTTACCAAACCCAACCCTGATGTAGCTACAGGAACGAATGCTCAGTCAGTGGTTGCCTTTGATGCAGACGGAGACGGGGATATGGATTTGGCTACGGCGAATGATGGCGGTAACAGTGTTTCGGTACTCAAAAATAACGGAGTGGGTATATACAGTGCAGCCACAAATTACACAGTCGGAACACGACCTTTGTCCGTCTATGTTTTTGATGCGGACGGAGACGGCGATATGGATTTGGCTACGGCAAATTGGAACAGTAACAATATTTCACTACTCAAAAATGACGGAACGGGGACATACGGTGCTGCTACAAATTTTGTGGTCGGATTAAATCCTCATTCCATTTATGCTTTTGATGCGGACGGAGACGGAGATATGGATTTGGCTACGGCGAATGAGTTCGGGAACAATGTTTCAATACTCAAAAATGACGGAACTGGGGCATACGGTGCATCCACATATTTTGCGGTCGGAACAGCTCCTCGTTTCGTTTATGCTTTTGATGCAGACGGAGACGGAGATATGGATTTGGCTGTGGCAAATAACGCTAACAACAGTGTTTCGATACTCAAAAATGACGGAACTGGGACATACAGTGCAGCCACAAATTACACAGTCGGAGCAAATCCTTTTTCCGTTTACGCTTTTGATGCAGACGGAGATGGGGATGTGGATTTGGCTACGGCAAATGATGGCAGTAACAGTGTTTCGGTACTCACAAATGACGGAACGGGGGCATACAGTACAGCCACAAATTTTGCGGTAGGAGCAAATCCTTTGTCCGTTTATGCTTTTGATGCAGACGGAGACGGAGATATGGATTTGGCGGTGACGAATCTCAACAATGCCAATGTTTCGGTACTCAAAAATAATGGAACGGGGACTTATGGTGCTGCTACAAATTTTTTGGTCGGAACAGCTCCTCATTCCGTCTACGCTTTCGATGCCGACAATGACGGCGATATGGACTTGGCTGTGGCAAATAGGACTACTAGTAATGTTTCTATTTTGTTTAATCAATCCCCTTTAAACATAACCGCTTTAAGTCCTGCTCGCAATGCCCTGAACGTAACCACCAATACGCCTATTGTAACAACATTTTCGGCTACGCCCAATGCCCCAAATAATTCTAAAATAAAAATCATGGGATCGCAAACAGGTTTTTATACGGCTACTTCCTTTACAGGTACAAACCCATTGACTATCAATCATACCCAAAACTTCAAAGCAGGCGAAACGGTAACCGTTGAATATAGAAATACTTTGCAAGGCAGTTTAGGCGAAAATTTTATTACTACTCAACAATACCAATTTACTGCCGCCGCTACAGGCGGATTTGCGAATTTTATCAAACCAAATCCTGATGTTTCTGTAAGCACAACTCCTGTTTTTATGTGCAGTTTTGATGCTGACGGAGATGGGGATATTGATGTGGCAAGTGCGAATTTTGCTGCCAACAGCCTTTCTGTTTCGTTCAATAACGGAGATGGAACTTTTACTGCTCCTACAAATTATCTTGTAGGAACTAACCCTCGTTCTGTTTTTGCTTTTGATGCGGACAATGATGGAGATTTGGATTTGGCTTGCGCAAACGACAACAGTAACAATATTTCTGTTTTGTTTAACAACGGAAGCGGGTTTTATTCTGGAACGACCAATTATGCAGTTGGAACAAACCCTTACGATATTACGGCTTTTGATGCTGACGGAGACGGAGATTTGGATTTGGCAGTAGCAGTTTTGAACAATTCTAGTGTGTCTATTTTTCTGAACAACGGAAGCGGAACTTTTGTCTTAAATGCTCATTATACTGTTCCAGCACCTTTTTCCATTTTTGCTTTTGATGCCGATTCTGATGGAGACATAGATATTGCAACTACAAACAATACTGGAAATTTGGTTTCTATCATTTTTAATAACGGAAACGGAACTTATACTCCTTCCACAGATTATGCAACAGGCGGAACAGCTTGTCTTTCTGTTTTTGCTTTTGATTGTGATAGTGATGGAGATATGGATTTGGCAGTAGCAAATTCTACTTCTAACAATCTTGGAATTTTAAAAAACAACGGAAACGGAATTTTTGGAACAGCCACAAATTATGCCACAGGAACTACACCTTGGGGAATTTCTGCTTTTGATGCCAACGGAGATGGAAATTTGGATTTGGCAAGTTCCAATTATGGTTCTAACAATATTTCTGTTTTGCTAAACAACGGCGCAGGTTCAGGAACTTTTGCCGCCGCCCAAAGTTTTACTTTTGGAAGCAATCCGCGCTCGCTTTCTGCTTTTGATGCTGATGCCGATGGCGACATGGATTTGGCAATGGTTAATGAAGGAGCAAACACAATTTCTATTTTGTTCAATCAAGCGCCACTCACCCAAATTCAAGGCGTAATTACAGAATTAGGCACAGGGCTTGATGGCGTTTTACTTACTGATAGCAACGGTTTTACAACAATTACTGCCGCAAACGGTTTTTATACAGCCTTTGTGAGCGCGCCTTTCACAGGAACTTTAACGCCGAGCAAATTAAATTATGTGTTTACGCCTGCTGTTCTGAATTTTACCAACATTTCGACCACACAAATCAATCAAAATTTTACAGGACTTACCACCTACCCTATTCAAGGTGTGTTAATGGAATCCCCTACTTTGGCTATTCAAAACGCATTAATTACAGATAGCAACGGCTTTACAACCATTTCTGATGCCAACGGTTTTTATACTGCTTTTGTAAGTTCGGGTTACACAGGAACACTTACGCCTTCATCAATCAACGCAAATTATGTGTTTACGCCTACAAATTTAGCTTTTTCAACGGTTTTGTCTGCGCAAATCAATCAAGACTTTAGCGGAGCAACCACCTACCCTATTCAGGGCGTTTTGACCGAGTTTAATTCGCCAATTTCCAACGCATTAATCACGGACAGCAAGGGTTTTACTACGGTTTCTGATGTAAACGGTTTTTACACGGCTTTTGTAAGTTCAGGTTTTATAGGAACGGTTACGCCAAGCAAAGCAAATTATATTTTTACGCCCACAGATTTGAGTTTTAACAAAGTGTATAGTGCGCAAATTGCTCAAAATTTTTCAGGAATGACCATTTATTCCATTCAAGGCACAGTTACGGAATTGAATTTGGGTTTAAAAGACGTTTTAATGACTTACAACGGTTTTACTACGGTTTCAGATGCCAACGGTTTTTATACTGCCTTTGTAAGTTCGGGTTTTTCGGGAAAAATTACGCCTAGCAAAGATTTTTATACTTTCGTTTCTGCCGATTTGAGTTTTACGACTATTTTGGCGAACCAAATCAACCAAAATTTTACAGGAATTACGAATGCCGTAACCAATACTTCAGACTCTGGGGCGGGTTCTTTGCGAGCTTTAATTAATTATGCTTCACAAAATTTTATAACCACAAATATTGTGTTCAAAATACCTTTTTCTGACCCAAATTACAATCCAATAACAAGAACATGGACAATCAAACTTACTACAGAATTGCCGAGTTTGTCCAAAGCAATGATTATCGATGCAAGTACGCAATTAGGTTTTAGCACCAGTCAGCCTGTTGTCAGACTCGATGGCAATGGAAATAAATTGTTTGCTTTTAATTTGGCTTCGCCAAATGTAGAAATTTACGGTTTTGAAATTACAAATTTTAAAAATGCAAACGGAGACGGTACAGCGATCAACGTCAAAGGCTCACAAAATAATTTTGTGATTGGCAAAATCCAAGCAGGAAATGTGATCAATAATTGTGATTATGGAATTGTGGTTTCGGGCGTAAGCAAGGGCAAAATTCAGGGAAATAAAATTGGCACAGAAGCCGATGGCAAAAAAATTAAAGCAAACCGATTTACAGGCGTACAAATTGCGAATCTTTCCAAACAAATTGCTGTTGAAGACAATATTATTTCAGGAAACGATTTAGGCATCGATCTCAAAAATAGCCAAACAAATTTGATCAAAAATAATTGGATCGAAGCCAACAAAAACGGAATTTCTGTAAATAATTTGTCTTCTGACAATGTTTTAGAATCGAATGTAATTGGAAATCAAACAAAAACTGCCGTTATTTTGGATAATACTTCAAAAGATACGCTAAGAAATAATTTTATTGGACAAGACAAAAACGGAAAAGCCATGCCAAACGATTATAATTTGTGGTTAAACAAGGCTACAAACAACTTAATCGGAGGAAAAGATGGGCAAGGAAACGTAATTGCAAACGCTTTAACGGAAGGTATTTATTTTACAACTGCCGAAATTTCTACAAAAAACGCCATCAGAAGAAATACAATTTTTTGCAACGCCAAATTAGGAATTGCATTAAACGCAAACAACAACGACAAACAAAGCCCTTCCATTGCTGAAATTGGCAAAACAGAAATTTCTGGATTTTCCGATCCAAATGACGAAATAGACGTTTTTTTAGACATGACTTCCTGCACCAAAACCCTCGAACAAGGCAAAATTTATGTAGGTTCTGCCAAAGCCGACAAAGATGGGAAATGGACTTTAAGCCAAACTTTCAACAGCACCGACAAACTGACCGCCACCGCCACAGACGTTGATGGCAATACTTCGCCTTTTTCCTTAGTAAAAATACCGTCTGTTAGGGCAGAAAAAGTAGCTTCGGGCAATGCTTTGGCTTTTGATGGAAAAAACTATTTGGAAATTACCCAAAATTCTAGCCTCGATTTTGGCAAATATACCTTCGAATTTTGGGTAAAACCGACTGCCTACAAAAACGCACACATTATCAGCCGTTGGGGAGATACAGGAGCAAAAAACGCCTCTTTTGTGCTTTTAATGAATGATTTGGGCAAAATTGGGATCGATCATCACAACGGAGCAAACAGTTTGGGCGCGAAATTTAGCAACAAAAAATTAGCCTTAAACGCTTGGACTCATGTGGCGATAAGTTTTGATGGTGCTACAATTTCCGTTTATTTGAACGGAATCAAGGATTTAACGGTAAATTCGAGCATTGTTCCCCAAAAATCTACTTACCCGATCCGAATTGCAAATGAGGCAAAAAATGTTTCTGGCGATCAATTTTTTAAAGGCGAATTAGATGAAATCAGGCTTTGGAATGTGGCAAAAACTGAAACAGAAATCAGGACTTATATGTGCCGAAAAGTGAAAGCAAACGCAAATTTGTTGGCATATTTTCGTTTTGATGCGGATAATGGAGCTGTTGCCGCAGATTATTCGTTGAGCAATGACGCAAAATTGATCAATGATCCCGTTTGGAAAACTTCTGGAGCTTCGATTGGCGATTCGAGTGCGTTTAGTTATGCAAATTCTTTGAAAAACGTAATTATCAAACACAAAGATGGCGATTCTTTCACAGTTTTTGAGGATTCTCGCAGCAAATTGGCAGGTTTGCAGGTTTACATTGTTTCCAATTCGCCAAATACAAACGAAATTCCTTCCAACATCGAAAAGTTGGAAAAAAGCCGTTATTTTGGAGTTTTTGCTATTGCTGATTCAGAAAAAGACACCGCCAATTATTTTATGAACTACAAATATGCTGGAAATACAAATATTGATGGCAAAAAAGAAAACAACATCAGCATCGAAAATCGAATAAAAATGTTGTATCGCCAAAATAATGCAGGCAAAAATTGGCTCGATCTCGAAAAAAGATTGGAACTTTCGCCTGTTCAAAAATTGGTAGTCATCAACGATTTTTCACAAAAAAACAGAATGGTTTTGGCTTCAGGAGAGTTTATTGTTGGGATTTCTAATTGTATTCCGACCATTGACATCGAAGTTTTAGCCCCAGAATTTGTTAGTGTTTGCAAAACTAAAGAGGAAAAAATTGATGTCAAACTCAAAGCAAAACTCACTTCGAGTGCAATTTTGACCCAAATTGTGTTTTATGCGCGCCGCGCCGCCGAAAGCAAATATCAAAGTTACACGATCAGAAAACGCTTTAAAAAAGAAAAAGAGGATTTTCAGTTGGTCGACAGCATTTTCCAATTTGAGCCGAGTACAAGTTATCACATTTACGCAATAGCAATCAACGATTGTGGAAATACCTTAAAAAGCAAGGAAATTATTTTTAGAACGCCCGTTATTTTTGGCGAAAACAAAATTGGCAACAACCAAAGCATTTATAAAGGCGATGATCCCAAATTTAAACCGATCATAGATTTGGGTTTGAAACCAACCAGCCCAGATTCTACGCAAATTACAGTTCGTTGGCAAAAAGCGGACACA
>RDXG01000245.1 GCA_004292785.1 Bacteroidota bacterium | reverse complement strand
TATGCTTTTAGGGTCTGGCAAATCCACAATAATGACATCATAAAAATCTTCGGTTTGTTCCAAAAATTGAAAACCATCTTGATTAAAAATCTTTACTTTTGGATCATTCATCGAGTTTTTGTTGAAAGCCACAAAAATAGGATCGTTTTTTCCTAAATCGGTCATCATTGGGTCAAGATCGACCAAAGTAATTTTTTGAACGGAAGAATATTTTAACACTTCTCGGACTGCGCAACCGTCGCCTCCACCCAAAACTAAAACATTTTCGGCTCTTTGCGCCAATTCCATCGCAGGCAAAACCAGCGGTTCGTGATACAAATGTTCATCTAAGGTGCATAATTGTTGGTTTCCGTTGATAAAAAGCCAATAATTATTTTTCCATTGCGTAACAACAATTTTTTGGTAGGCACTTTGTTGCACAAAAATAACTTGATCTTTGTATTTTTTTTGTTCGCCATACAAAACAATAGGTTTAGCGAAAATCAAACCCGAAACCAACATCACAGTAACAAAAAACAAAGAAATATTTATCCATTTGATGGTCGATGGGAAAACCAATTTTCGCAAAGAAATATATAGCCAAACCGCCACCAAAAAGTTAAGCGAACCCAGCACAAAAGGCGTGTAAGTAATGCCCAAATAAGGCAAACCAACAAAGGCAAAAAAAGCACCACCAACCAGACTCCCGTAGTAATCTTTTTCCATAACTGCCGCAATATTTACCCTTAAACTTTCATAATCTTCATTTATTCGAGTAACTAGGGGTATTTCTAAGCCGATCAACAAACCAACCAATGCGCCAAGCAGATAAATAAAAAAACCTACATAATCGGTATAAGCCGCCAAAGCATAGACATACAAAGAGGACAAAGAAGTAAGAATAGAAAGCGTAAACTCGATAAAAATCAAGTGTTCGAGCAGGTTTTTGGTAATAAATTTGCTGATTCTACTACCCAAACCCATCGAAAAAAGCATGGTCGACAAAATCATTGTCCACTGAACCACTGAGTCGCCCAAAAAATAAGAAGCAAGGGTAGAAAGTACATATTCTGCAACAATCCCCGCCAAACCTGTGGCAAAAAGTGCAATTTTAAGAATATTTGAGGGATTTTGCTGATTTAAAATCGTCATATTTGTTATTTTTGAAGTGCGAATTTAGTACAAAATTTTATTTTATGCTAAATTTCTTTTTTTAGGTTTTTAATCATTGGCAATGTTAATGAAACAAAAAAATAAAAATAGTTCCCAAAATCTTGAAAATTTGAAAATATTATCTATTTTTACACAAAAATTAGCTGTGTCAAAATGAATATAAAAAATTTAACTTTACTTTTTATCATTGGTTTTATTTTGTTTTTGCCAAATCAAAGCGTTTTTGCCCAAAAATTATTGGCTGTTTTGGTGGTAGATACTCAAAATCCGACCACAGGAAAGGGACATTCGAAAAATTTGAAAAATATAGAAAATGAGTTGCAAATTATTTCTAAGCAAACAGGGCTTTCGCTACAAAATTATGTGTTAGAAAATCAAAAATTTTCTTACGAGAACCTAACGCTTGTACTTCAAGATTTGCCTGTGAACAGTCAAGACGTTGTTTTTTTCTATTTTTCGGGCAGTGAATATATTGGTGGTAGGCAGGAAGGTTTGCATTTGCGTTTGAATAATGAAAATATTGCTTTGCAAGAAATTAATGAAAAACTTAATGCAAAAAAAGCAAGATTAAATATAGTTTTGACAGATGTTTGCAATGGTTTTTCTGATCAAAAAATTGTGCAAGATGCTGAAAATCAAGAAATTGATAAAAATAAATTAAAAGATAAATACATTTCGTTGTTTTTGAGAAGTAGCGGAAAAGTAGCAATGAGCAACCATGTAATCAGGGAGCAAAATGACGTAAAAACAAGTGCAGCAGGCAGTATTTTTACAGCAAACATTATCGAGGCGATTCACGAAAATACGCAAGCCGATAATCAATGGAAAAAAACGATAGACGACAGCCGAATGAATACCATTTTGGAGTCGGGCAGAACACAAAATCCTCAAATTCAGTCTTTTAGTATTACTCAAGCCGATATTTTAGAGATCAATAAAAAAGACTTGACAAAAGTTAAAATTAAGACTGACGAAATTTCTAAAATCGTTTCAAAAACGGAAGATTTGAAAATCCCTATTGCTGAAATTTCTGCGCAAGCCCTCGAAAAAGTGAATTTGTTTCAAGAAGAATTAAGTAAATCATTTTCTTTGGACAATGAAAACACAAAAGATTGGGTGTTAAAACTCATGAATTTGTTTGTAGATCGCCAGAGAACCATCGAATTGTCGAGCAGCAGCGGAAAATTGAACAAAAAGAATTTGGAAAACTATTTGGGAACATTGCAAAGTTCTCAAAACGATCAAAAAATTCAGATTCAATGGTACAAGCCCGCAGAAATTGGAAATTTTAGCAAACAAAGCAATGGAATTTATAAGGCAGAAGCCAAAATTTTTCAGGAATATAAAAAATTGGATTCCAACGGAAAACTTATTTACGGTGATCGTGTAGAAAAAAAAGTAAGTTTGCAGATTAAAAATGTGTCTTCTGATTTGCAAAAACCAATTTGGAATATATTTTTGGGTAACATTTCGGTGGTTCAAGGCAGTATAGAATTGTTGAAATAAACAAAATTTTATTTTTATTCTTTTGATATTTGCAAACAATCTTATAATTTCGTTCTTAATTTTGAGTGTAAAAGATTTTGCAATTTTTTAGTACGATTTTTGAGTTAAAAAAATTAATTATTCATTCATAAATCATAAACATTTTTTTAAATAAAATAAATATGAACACAAAACATACTTGGGTAATCATTTGTTTTTTATTGCTCGTTTTCAATTCGTTTTCAGCATTTGCCCAAGAGCCTAAAGCTGATCGATTTGCAACCATTACCGTTTCGGTGGTCAATAGCGAAAAAGCCTATCACGTTGCTTTGGTGCGTTATTATGACAAAGATGGCGAAATTATCATCAACACCAGCGAAGAGTTTAAAATAGATATTTCTAAAGCAAGCCGTTTCAAAACAGGCAGTATTCGTAAAACCATTCCGATTTATCCGAATGCAGAACGCATACAAGTTACGGTAAATAATTGTGCGAATCTTCACGAAAACGACTTTTTTATTTCTGACCTTGATGCCGCAGAAAATAATGTTACTTTTGTATTCAAACGCGAATTTGAAAGTGTAATTGTAGTAAAATTCAAAGGTATTCAACAGAAAAAACCTTGTACTTTCAAAATTAAGGGCAAAAATACAAACACTATTTTCTACGGTGATTATGAAAATGCCCAAAAAATGTTGTATGAAGAAGCCAGTAGAGAGGACATCAAGGTAGAACTTGCAGAATCTAGTTTGTATCCTTACAAAGTGGACGGCATCGAAATTATGCCTAGCAAGCCCGAAGATATGCAAAAATTTATGCAAATAAATGTGAGCTACATCGATAACAGCGTTACAGATACTGCTAGAGTGAATAATAATCAGCCTGTTGTGCCTGCTAAAGAAGAAACTCCAAAAGAACGTCGTCAGCGTGAACGTGAGGAAAAACGAAGAGCAAAAGAAGCTGCGAAAAAAGACTAATTGATTGATTTTCAATTTGTTATAATCCTTTTGTAGAAACTAAAATTTGGTTTTTACAAAAGGATTTTTTATTTTTATATACTAAAAAAAGAAAAATGACTTTTTCTCGAAATCAAATTATTGGTGTTTTTTTGGGTTTATTGGGTACAGTTTTGTTTTCTACCAAAGGAATTTTAATCAAAATTGCTTACGAATATCAGGTAGATACTTTGAGTTTGTTGATGTTGCGCATGGGGTTTTCCCTGCCGTTTTACATGGGCATGATTTTGTTTCATTTAAAAAATGATAAATTCATGCAACTGCCCAATAAAGACAAATTCACAATTTTTATTTTGGGAATGGTGGGCTATTATTTGTCTAGTTTTCTGGATTTTTTGGGTTTGCAATACATTAGTGCCTTGTTAGAACGCCTAATTTTGTTTATTTATCCTACTTTGGTCGTTTTGATGTCTGCGCTAATTTACAAAAGACAAATCCCTAAAAGTCAAATTATTGCCTTAATTTTGACTTATTCAGGTATTTCTTTGGCATTATTTACCGATTTTTCTTTTCAAGAACGCAATTTTGCTTTGGGCGCAGGCTTGGTTTTTTTGGCAGCTTTTTGTTATGCTTGGTACTTGATTGGTAGCGGAAAATACATTCCCATGATTGGTTCGACCATTTATACGGCTTATGTCATGATTTTTGCTTGTTTGGGAATTATGTTGCATTTTTTTATTTTTTCAGAGGCTGATATTAAGAGTTTTTCTGCTCCTGTGTATCAAATTGGGCTATTTATGAGTTTGGCTGCAACGGTTTTGCCATCTTTTATGATTTCTAAAAGCATTAGTTTGTTGGGCGCAGACAATGCGGCAATTGTGGCAACCACAAGCCCAATTACAACCATCATTTTGGCGTATTTTGTGTTAAACGAATCCGTTACTTTTTGGCAAATTATAGGTACTGTGCTTGTGTTGGCGGGAGTTACGATTATTGCTTTGGGTAAAAATAAGAAAAAAGACGAATTAGAAATTTGAAAAAACTACACATTTTTTAATGTGTAGTTTTTTGAATTTAATATCCTAAAGCTGTTCGCAAAGTTTGCACATACGGACCGTACTTGGTAAATTGTGCTACGGTCAAAATGGTTTTGATTTGGGCGTCGTATTTGGCAAAAATTCCTTGTGCTTGTGTTTTTTGTTCGGCTGCGGGCAATTTTTTGGCTTCCAAATTGTGAAGTTGCGTAAATTGATCCATAGATGCTTGCTGAACTTTGCTATTTTGATCTTTGTCCAAAGTTAGTTCTTTGCTCAAACTGTTGGTAAAATCTGTAGCTTTTTTGGTGATTAATTTATTTGCTTCTGCGGTGATGAGGTTTTTGGCAATATTACCTAATTGTGCATAACTTACCAAAGGCGCAAACGCCACTAAGAAAAATGCGAAAAAAAGAATTTTTTTCATGAAATTTTAGTGTTTATAAAGTGAATAAAGCGCAATTTAGAATTTTTTTTAACAAAAAAAAGATAAAATAAATAAAAAATTAGCCAAAAAATAAAAATCAAATTTTGAGTTTCAGAAAAGTTTTAAATTTTTGTCAAAAAGTGTAGCTTTGCAGAAAAGTTTGTTTTTATGAAAAAAAATTAATAAACGTATTATTTTATGTCAGACTTATGTCGGACAGTTTTATAAATTATTGATAATGAGAATTATTTTGAAAATCAAAAAACAAGCCTATATAGAAAATGAGTAAACAAATTAATTTTTATCTGCTAGAAGCAGACGTACAGCAAATTCAGGATTATGTATTGAAAAATGATTTTGAAATTTTAACAAGTCCGACCGTTCAGGCAGATTTGTGGGTCAGCAATCATTTTTTTGCAAAAAGTACAGCAAATATTTCGCTTACTCAACATTATTTGGTGCTTAAAAACCACCGAAATAGCATTGAGAATGTTCAAAATACTCGTCTTTTATATTTTAATGTCAATTTTTTGCGCGCGCCTTTGATCGAATTTGCTTCAGGAGGAATAGACAAAAATGGAAATTTGCGCAGAGGCAGATTTTACCTAGAAACAGGTTATTGGAACGAAAATAAAGAATGGATAGAAAAAAATCCAGAATTTTTGCAAGCCGCCAAAAAATTATTTGCATGGTTCAAAAAGAATTTTCATAAAATTGACGATCAAGTTTTTTATGGAAATTATACTAGCCAAAATGTGCAAAAATGGGTCGAAAATGGTGGAAAAATTGTTTTAAATTAAATATTTTATGTCTTTTTTCAAACGTATTTTCAAAGCAAAAGAACCAATCATTGACGAAAACGACTTGTTAAAACAATATCGTTTGTTCGGAAATTTGGAAATTTTGGGAAAACTCTATCAACCTTATACCCATTTGGTTTTTGGGGTTTGTATGAAATACCTAAAAAATGAGGAAAATAGCCAAGACGCAGTCATGCAAATTTTTGAAAAATTGGTTTTGGATTTGAGAAAACATGAGGTCGTAAATTTTAAAAGTTGGTTGTTTGTCATTGCCAAAAATTTTTGTTTGCAGCAATTAAGAAGCAAAGAACCCGCCACCGAAGAAATAAAAAATATTGAAAATGATGTGGAATTAAGCGAAAATTTGCATCATGAAGAAAACGAAAATCGTTTAATTGCTTTAGAAAAGGCAATCGTAGATTTGCCCGCAGAACAAAAAACTTGTATAGAACTTTTTTATTTGAAAGAAAAATGTTACAAGGAAATTGTGGAAGAAACAGGTTTTGATTTGGGAAAAGTCAAAAGTTATATTCAAAATGGAAAACGCAATCTTAAACTTTATTTGGAAAAACAATGGCTAAAAATACTGATTTTACTCACGAGCAGCCTTCCTTAACGCAAATTCAGCGTTATTTGAACGGAGAAATGTCGGCAGAAGAAATGCACAATTTGGAAATGCAAGCCCTTGAAAATCCGATGCTTGCAGAAGCCATAGAAGGTCTGGAATTGGTCAAAACCAAAAGCCAAAACCTTGTCGAGATCGAATTGCAAAAACGTTTGAAAAACAGAATTCAGGCAAGCCGAAAAAGGACTTTTTCTTTGCAAAACAAAATGATTGGCATTGCGGCGAGCATTTTGTTATTGGTTTGCGCTACTTTTATTTTTCGTTTTTATGAAAACTTAGACACAAAAAAAGAAATTTTAAGCGAAAATAAAACCCTCGAAAATCCTGCGGCAGAACAGAAAAAAACAGAAAATTTGGCTGATGTGGAAGCAACAGAAAAAAAATCTGACTCCGAAAAAATGCTTAATATTCCATCAAACAAAGACAAAAAAAATGTTTTTACTGAAAAAAAACAAGATTTAGCAGTAAATGAAAATCTAAAAAAAGATGTTTCGCCAAATTATTCGTCAGAAGAAAAAATTGAAGCAATACAAGCTGACGCACAAATTCAAGGCATTTCTGAAGAAAAAAATATGGCTGATGATGGAGTTGCTGTTCGATCTTTTAACGAAAAAAATGAAATGGCAGATATTAGTCATCTGAAACGCAAAAAAAACGCAATGGAATCGAATATTTCAAAAAATAAAAATGAACCTAAACCGCTAAAAAATGATTTTGATATATATTTGCAAGATAGTTTGCGTTATCCAAACACAAATTTGGAAGGTGTGGTCGAATTGGAATTTTTGGTTGATAAAAAAGGAAAACTATCTGATATTCAGGTAATTAAAAGTCTTTCCGCAGATTGCGATGCGGAGGCAATTCGTTTGTTAAAAGCAGGCGGAGATTGGAAATTGATCAAAAAAAAACAGAGAAAAGCTCGAATTTCTGTAAATTTTAAACATTCCAAATAAAATTAATAAATCAATTTTATTGAAATTTAAATATATTTTTTTGTAAGTTTGGTTATTAATTGGCAATTTTTATGAAAATTGATATTAAAATATTGTTCATGGCTTTATGAAAAAAATACTATACTTTTTTTTATTACTTTCTACAATAGTGAGTGCTTGTGTTGATATCAAAGATATTATTAAGCCTACTATTTCGCCTTATTCTATTCGAAAATTGTATAATGTCCAAGATACTGTGAAAGCAATGATAACAGTTACCGATGATAAAGCGCTTGATTCTTTGGTGGTGGTTGTCCAAAAGTTGAATGGAAGTTTGAATAGTCGTTGGCGACCTAAACCAGTAACTAAAAGGATCAGAGGTGGGCGCAGATATATTGATACTGTCAATTTTGTAATCCCTGTGATTGCTGAAATTGGACTTTATACCATCGAAACAAAGGCTTATGACAAAGGTTCGGATCAAATTAAAAATTCTATTTCCAAAATAGATACCTTTGAGGTTTCTGGAGATAATAAAATTCCTATTTTTAAAGATTTGAAAGTAGTTGGTTTTTCAGAAGATAAAAATGGAATTTATAAGGCTTGCCGTCTTGATGTTATCCAACTAGAAGGATTAATTATTGATAATGATCAACTCAAAGAGATTCGAGTTACATCGACTACAAACGTAATTAATGAGGCTACTGTGGTGAGTAGAGATACAATAAGACTCAAAAATTTGTTTCTACGCAATTTGAAAATACCGCAAACAGTAGTTGATAACACCACTTTGAGTATTAGCATTACCGCCATAGATCGAAGCGGAAATACTGCTACTAGCCAAATATTTAGATTTTTGGTGGATTGCGATGATCAACAACCTGTGATTGAAGTTAGCAAAACTTTTCCTATTTTTGATTTGGACAAAGAGGTCGATATTATCGAAGGCGGAAAATTCCAGATTTTGGAAGGTGCTGTGTCTGATAATCGTTTTTTGAGAAGATTTGCGATGACCGTAAGCCAACTCAATGCGAGCGCAGATACTGTTTTCAAAAGAAATCTGAACACTTCTACAAAGGTTTTATTGTCAAATATTCTAAAAGATTTTACTTATTCTTTGCCTGCCAACACTTCCGTAGGAACGACTTTGCAATTTACGCTTTCAGCTTTGGATAGTTCAGGCAACTTTTCTGTTCCTTACCGATTTTTGTTGAATGTGATCAAAGACGAACCACCAACTATTTTTGTTACCAATGCGTATTTGGACAATATAGAGTTTGCACTCCGTGAAAATGTGATTACAAGTATCAAAGCTGGGCAATTATTAAGAATCGAGGGGAAAATAGAGGAAGACAATGCCCTACAAAATATTAAAATTATTTGGGGGGAAGAAGGAAAACTAATACAAGCTGAAGTAGATTTATCTGCTGATAAATTAACTGCTTTGCCTTTTGACTTTTCTGACGTGAAATCTAAAAAGACATTTAGACTGCCCACTACTGTTGCCGTAGGTACAATTTATGTTTTGGAAATTATTGCTACAGATAGCAAAAAGCAAACCGTAGTGAGAAAATTTAGGTTTAGAGTTGTTTAAAAACAAATTTAAATTATAGCTTTTATGAAATTTAAAAATAAAGGCTATAATTTAGTTTTAAATCTTAGGGTTGGTTCATTTTTTTCCAAAAGCATATTCATAAATTTTTTCAAAATCAATGATTAAATTAGGCAAAAAACTTGTAGAAAAATGCACAGAAAAATCACAAATTCGAGGTTTTTCTTGCGTTTTTTCGTAATAATAATATTTTTTTGTAAAAGGATCGATGAGCAATCCGCTTTCAAAATCGGGTTGTGCTTGCCAAATTTTTTCCATTTTTGCAATTTCTTTGTCCAAATCGTCTTCATTGCTCAACATTTCCCACAAAAAAGTTGGCGTTACATTCGCAATTCCTTTCCAAGCAAGTTGCTGCTCCAAAGAAGCCTTAAAAAAAGATACAAAAGCCCCGTCAGGCTCTGCCCAAGTACCAGAATCCAAACGAAAACCTGTGTCGCAATCGTAAACAAAACCCAACTTATTTTCTTCGTTCCAACGATCTACTTGCGAAGAACAACGAGTATTCATTCGGGCTGAATAAGTGTTGTGTGCCATAAATTTAATAAATAAGGTGTTTGCAAAAAATTCTAATTTATAATCGTTTTTGGCAATTAATTCTTCGGCTTGCTCATCAGTAATCCGAAAATTTTGCGGAAGACGAATGGCAAAATAGCCTTTTTTACAAAAATCAGTATCATTTTTTTCCAAAAGCATATTCATAAAGTTTTTCAAAGCTAGCAATAAACTAGAAAATTATCAATGATTTGCCCTAAATTTTCATAAAATAGCTACCTTTGTAAAAAAATAAACCAAAAAAAATGAATCAATCCATGCCTAGTCCTGAAGAAATGCGTCAAATGATGGCTTTCAGACGTTTATTGACCATTATGAACGAGTTGAGAATGAAATGCCCTTGGGACAAAAAACAGACTCTTGAATCGTTAAGGCATTTGACCATCGAAGAAACCTACGAACTTTCTGATGCCATTTTGGAAAAAAATATGAACGAAATCAAAAATGAATTAGGCGATTTGGTTTTGCACATTGTTTTTTATGCCAAAATTGCTTCTGAAGAAAAAGCCTTTGAAATTACAGACGTTTTGCACCATATTTGCGGCAAACTTATTCGCAGACACCCGCATATTTATGGCAATGTTTCGGCAGAAACCGAAGATGATGTCAAACGAAATTGGGAACAACTCAAACTTCAAGAAAAGGACAATAAAGGCGTTTTGGGCGGAGTTCCGAAGTCTTTGCCTGCACTTGTAAAAGCCATGAGAATCCAAGAAAAAGCTCGAAGTGTGGGTTTTGATTGGGAAAATAAAGCAGACGTTTGGGCAAAAGTTCAAGAGGAAATGCAGGAGTTTAAAGACGAATACGAAAACAAAGCCGAAGCAGAAATCGATGCCCAAAAAGCAGAATCTGAATTTGGAGATTTGCTTTTTGCCTTGATCAACTATTCCAGATTTATTGGAATCAATGCAGAAACGGCTTTGGAAAAAACAAATATCAAATTTATAAAACGTTTCAACTATTTGGAAACAGAAAGCCAAAAAGATGGCAAAAAATTGGCAGACATGACTTTGGCGGAAATGGACGAATATTGGAACGCTGCCAAAAAATTATAATTTATTTAACAACAATTTTCATAGGTTTTCAAGTTTTATGAAAATTGTTGTTAAATAAAACAGATTATTTTTACCTTTTGATCATCAATTTCGCAAAATTCATGAGCAAAGTTTTTTCTCCTTCACTTTCAAAATTTACTTTGATTCTTAATTCTCCTCCGCCAACTTCTTTTTTTAGCACTACGCCGTCCCCAAATTTTGGGTGTGTAACCGCCATTCCAACTTCTATTTTTGTAGGATCGCTGGCAATAAAATCACTTGCTGCCACTACTCTGGTTATCGTGTTTGGCGATCTCATTAAATTGGGTTTGACCAACATACTTGCAGGAGTCGGGTTGCTTTTTCCAATAACATTGTTGTTGAAAGTTCGGACTTCTTTGGCAACCAAACCATAATTTGTATGAATATAAACAGGATCAATTTCCATCAAAAAACGGCTCGCTTCGCAAGGTTTCAAATTTCCAAAACGGTAGCGTTGTAAAGCATAAGAAAGCGTCAATTTGATTTCGGCACGCGTGATCGCCACATAAAACAAACGGCGTTCTTCTTCCAAATCTTCTCGGCTTGCCAACATCATTTGTGAAGGAAACAAATCTTCTTCCAGTCCCACCACATAGACATATTTAAACTCCAAACCTTTGGCAGCGTGAATGGTCATCAAAGTAATTCGGTCATCATCTTTGTCGTCATCTGCGGAAGTAAGCAAAGAAACTTGTTGCAAAAAGGCAGACAAATCCAAATTTTCACTTTCAGGATTGACTACAAACTCTTTGATTGCGTTCAATAATTCTTGTACGTTTTCGTAGCGGGCGCGACCTTCGATGGTTTTGTCGTCAAAAAGTTCTTGCAACAAACCCGAATGTTTGGCAATATAAGTAGCGGTTTCGAAGGCATCTTTTTTTTCTACAATGCCAATAAAAGCATCAATTAAATCCGAAAATTCTTTGATTGGGCGTGCAATTCTGGTATTTCCTAACAAAACCGTAGCATTTTTTACGACCTGCCACAAACTTAAACCTGCTTCTTGTGCTTTGGCTACAATTTTCAGAACCGTAGAGTCCCCGATTCCTCTTTTGGGCAAATTAATAATTCTTTTGAACGCCTCCTCATCGTTTTGATTGACCGTAAAACGCAAATAAGCGATCAAATCTTTGATTTCTTTGCGCTGATAAAACGAAAGTCCACCAATAACTTTATATTTTAAACCAATTCTTCGCAACGATTCCTCGAAAGCCCTTGATTGTGAGTTGGTTCTATACAAAATCGCAAAATCTTTGTTTGCCACAGAAGACTGCATTTTTTCCTCAAAAATTACGTTTGCAATTTGCTTGCCTTCGTCGTTGTCTGTTGCAGTTTTGATCAATTCTATCAAATGCCCTTTGTCATTCGAAGTCCAAACATTTTTTTTGAGTTGTTTTTGATTGTGCGAAATTACCTTATTTGCCACATTGACAATGGTTTGCGTAGAACGATAATTTTGTTCTAATTTAACCACTTTCAAATTTGGATAATCTTTTTCGAAGTTCAAAATATTCTGAATATCTGCCCCACGAAAAGCGTAGATACTTTGCGCATCATCACCAACCACACAAATATTTTTATGAAAACCCGCCAAACGCCTCGTAATCACATATTGCGAAATATTGGTGTCCTGAAACTCATCTACCAAAACATACTTAAATTTTTGTTGATATTTTGTCAAAACATCAGCGTGATCTCTAAAAAGTACATTGGTTTTGAACAGTAAATCGTCAAAATCCATCGCATTTGCTTTGAAACAACGATCTACATAATTTTTATAGATTCGCCCCATTTCTGGTTTGTGACTTAGCTTATCCTCCTCAAAATACATTGGGTTTCGTTGATATTCTTGGCAAGAAATTAACTTATTTTTACAACTAGAAATTCTACTAAAAACGGCATTTGGCTTATAAACTTTATCATCTAATTGCATTTCTTTCAAAATATCTCTGATTAAAGATATGGAGTCTTGGGTATCATAAATGGTAAAATTGCTCGTAAAACCAATTTTTTCGGCTTCAAATCTTAATATTTTGGCAAAAATGGAGTGAAAAGTTCCCATCCACAGGTTTTTTGCATCATTTCCCACCAATTTTTCAATTCGGTTTCGCATTTCTTTGGCAGCTTTGTTGGTAAAAGTAAGTGCAATAATTTGATAAGCCTCTACGCCTTGCGTCATCAAATAGGCGATTCGGTAGGTCAAAACCCTAGTTTTTCCTGATCCAGCTCCCGCAATGATCATCAAAGCGCCGTCTATACTTGTTGCCGCCTCGCGTTGCGGATCGTTGAGTTCTTGAATAAAATCTATCATTTTTTTATTTTTTTTCGTCTAAAATTAATTTGGTAAGATACAAAAACACCACAATTACACTCAAAAAATACAACACATTTCGAGAATCGATCAAACCTTTGCTCATGGCGTTGTAGTGATAATCGATGCCAATTTTGCCAATCAAATACGAAAAATTTGCCCAAATATTGATTTCAGCAATCGAGGAAAAACCTGCGTACAACAAAAAACACAAAAAAACAGCCAACACAAAAGACACAATTTGATTATCAGTCAGCACAGAAGCAAAAATTCCGATGGCACAAAAAACTGCTCCCAAAAGCAACAAACCAATGTAAGAACCCGCCACAGCCGCAGAATCGATGTTTCCAACAGGCGATCCTAATTGATAAACCGTATAATAATAAGTAAAAGTAGGCAACAAGGCAATGAAAACCAAAACCAAACTTGCAAAATATTTGCTTAACACAATTTGCAAACTTGTCAAAGGTCTGGTGAGCAATAATTCTATTGTTCCTGCCTGTTTTTCTTCGGCAAAAGTGCGCATCGTGATGGCAGGAATGAGAAACAAATAAATAAAAGGCGTGATCGAAAACAAGGTTTCTAGGCTTGCGTAGCCATATTCTAGTACGCTAGTTTGCGGAAAAACCCAAAAAAACAAGCCAACTCCTGTCAAAAAAACGATCATGACCATGTAGCCGATCAAAGAGTTCAAAAAAGCATTTATTTCTTTGCGAAGAATGGTAAACATTGCAAATGATTTTAGATTAATTTTGCGCAAAGATAATTTTTTTTTGTAAATTTTACTCTTTTTTGAAGTTGAAAATGATTAGTTTTGTTGTTGTAAAAAATATTGATAAAAAACCAAAACATGAAATATCTTGAAACAATTAAAGAATGGCTCGAAAAAGCTGATTCAGTAGTAATAAATACAGGAGCAGGCATGGGCGTAGATTCTGGATTAGCCGATTATCGTGGAAATGGCGGGCAATGGGGACAGGTTGAAAGCCAAACCAATGCAAGCGTTTTCGAAATTGTAAATCCGCAAGCACTCTTAGAAAATCCCGCTTACGGCTGGAAATTATTTGGCACTCGAATCAAAGAATACGCCACCATTGACCCACATCAAGGTTTTTATATTCTCAAAAAATGGATTTCCGATTATGAACTTGACCATTTTGTTTTGACCTCGAACATCGACAGCCATTTTCAGAAAGCAGGTTTTGAAGAACAAAGAATCAGAGAATTGCATGGAAGTTTGGCATATTTTCAGAGTTCAAGACCCGATTTGTGCCAAGAAATTTGGAAAAATGAACAAAATTATCAAGAAATATTAACAAATGCCGAAGAAGGTATTTTCCCGATTTGTCCTTTTAGCAAAGTTATGGCTCGCCCAAATGTGTATATGTTCAGAGATGACACTTATATTAGCACAAGATCGAAGGCACAGGATGCCAATTTTCAGAATTTTTTGGCAAAAAATAAAGGCAAAAATATGCTTGTTTTCGAGATTGGTTCGGGTTCTCATGTGCAGAGCATCAGGGTAAAAACCAGAATGTTGCGCACAGAATTTGGGGCAAAAATTGTCAGAATCAACCCAAAAGATTTTAAAGTTCATGAGCCAAATATTGGCATTGCCAAAGGAGCATTGGCAGCTTTAACAGAAATAGAGCAATATTTGAAAAAATAATAAAAAGTATTTATTTTATACTAAAACCATCAGAACCAACAGTTCTTTAAGAACTATTCGTTCTGATAATCAATAAGTTATACTCAAATAAATGTTTAAATTAAAAGGGTTTTGCGTATAATTATCCTTTGCTAAGTAATAGAACATAATTATCGGACACCTCAAAGGTGTTTGATAAGTCTGATTATCAAGAAGTTAGAAAAAAAATAATGCACATTAATTTTGCACAACTACTTAACAACGACATGGTTTAGCCTGTCCTCTTTGACAAACCAAAACTTTTAATAAGAACTTTGCAAACCAAAATTTTCTGTAATGGTGTTTGCATAGTCTTCAAAAACAGATTTAGACATCAATTTATAACCGTCACTGATGTCTTCGATATCTTTAAAAGAATCTGCGGGTTCAGAATGTGTTTTGAAAGCATAAACAGCTTCAGTTTTAGGAACTTTGGAATTAAAATCAAAATCGATGTTTATGCCCAACAAGTGCGCTGTAGGTTGTTGGTTTTTGGTGTATGTCCAAATATTTGGGTATTCAGGTGCGTCGCTTATGCTTTGATTTTTGATCACATAATCAATATCAATAATCATTGGACTATTTTCTTCTGGTGATTCATAGTTTTTGACTTTGATAAAATCCGCTGTAAATATCTTTGAAAAACTAGTTTGAACGCCATCAATGATGAGGTATTCAAGTCCTTTGATGTTTTCAGATTCAAAATTTTCTTTCAAAGCAATCATAGGCAAATTTTTATCCACAAATCCAGCATATTCTAGCTTATATCTAATGTTTTGCGGATATTGTTCGTAGTTTTTGAGTTGTGTTTTGCTATCAAATCTGACGTAAACAAACTCTTGGTTTTGATTTTTGAGATGCAAAAGTAATTGCTTAAAAAAAATGACCGACTTTTTGGTACTTTTTTGTCCTGCCACTTGTTTGTCGTATTTTTCAATTTCGGATTCCCAAAGTTTGTCTTTGATTTTTAAGACTTGTGAAAAATAGCTACTTGCAGAATAGGCTTTCATAAAATCTCTTACCAAACGAATGTCTGGCTCGTGATCAATTTCGATAAATTTTACGTGTTCAGCATATCTGCCTCTTGTTCCATAATCGCGGTAATAATTTTTCCAATTATTACGTGTTGGAAAATCACATACTTTTTTGTAAGCCAAATATTCACCTAAGTATAAATAATAAAACAAGCCAAAAGCCAGCACAAAACCAACTACCCCAATGCCTATTTTTTTGTCTTTGCTTAAAGATTGAGGCATTTTTTGAGAACTAGAATTTGATTCTCTTTGATTTTCAATAATTGTTTTCCCCGAATGATCGGCAAGTAATTCTATCATGATGAAATATTCAGGGCTAAACCATATCACCTGACCATCTGCAAGTGCGTAATTTTTTTGCACCTCTAGCCGTGTTTGCCCTATATAAGTGCCGTTGCTACTGCCTGTATCTTGAATAAAGAGTTTTCCGCTTTCTGCAAAAATATTGGCGTGTTGCCTTGATATTTTTGCATCTTCCAAACCAAGTGTTGCTCCGCAATCTTGCCTACCTATGCTAAGAATTTGTCCTTCTTGTATAGAAAAAGTTTGAACAAATTGTTTATTTTTAAAAATATGTATTTTGAAGTTCATAAATTTATGGTATTTTAAGAAAATTTTGATGTACAAAACCCTGTAAAATCAATTTTCGTAAAACTAATAAATTATTTGTTTCCAACGAATAAGAAAAGCTCAATGAAGCCCAAAAATGCGGATCAGTGTAGTACGAGTAAATTCATATTCATTGAAACCAAAACAAAATTCTATTTTTTTGAAATATTTTTTGTTTATTTGCAGAAAAAAATGCCAACATTCTATCTTTCTTTCTTATTAAATCTGTTTTTTACGCACGCTATTCATGTGAGTATCAGCGAGATAAATTATCAAGCCAAAAATAAATCTTTAGAAATTAGCCACCGAATTTTTATAGACGATTTGGAAGATGTTTTGGAAAAAGAACATTCCGAAAAACTATTTTTGGCAAGCCCAAAAGAAAACCCAAATTTTGAGAAATATTTGCAAATTTATATGCAAAAACATTTTCAATTAAGCATCAACGGCAAAAAAGTTGTTCCAAAATATGTCGGCAGAGAATATGAAGAACTAGCCATTTGGGTGTATTTTGAAGTCGAAAATATTAAAGAAATACAAACAATTTTTTTAAAAAACACAATTTTAATGGATTTATACGAAGATCAAAGCAATTTGGTACACAGCAAATATTTAGGGCAAACAAAAAGTATGCGTTTCAAAGGCAATGAAACCACCGATCAAGTTAGTTTTTAATTTTTTTAACGTTTGTCAAGGTCTTTCGACCCTTGACAACGTAAATTTTTTAATCTCTCAAACGATCTACAGATTTTACTAATTTCTCGTCTCTTCGAATGAATCGGTTGGCAATAGAGTTCAAAACCATTGCAATGGCAGGCGTAAAAAAGCCCAATCCAAAACTACCTTGCACAGGGTCAGAAAACAGGTTTTCGCCTACTGAAATCACTAAATACGTATTTGTTCCCATAATTGCTACCAGAAACAAAGTATTCAACAAATTCAGCAGCATTTGGCGTTGGCGATTTTGGTAAGAAAACAAAGAAGTGCAAGCCACAATCAAAGCCACCGCTACCAAAACAGCCACATAAACTGTGTTTTTGTTGCTAATGATTTCAGATTTTTGGGTATGCAACAAGTTCATAACCGTTAAAACGGCAGATTCTTGATTTTG
>RDXG01000168.1 GCA_004292785.1 Bacteroidota bacterium | reverse complement strand
ACAGCGCAACGTGGCAGGAGTTTGCATCGAAGACAAACTTTTTCCAAAAACAAACTCTTTTATCAACGGAGAAGCACAACCGCTTGCCGACATGGACGAATTTTGTGGAAAAATTAAAGCCGCAAAAGATACTCAACTCGACGAAGATTTTGTAGTGGTGGCACGTTTAGAGGCATTTATTTCAGGCTGGGGACTCGGTGAGGCTTTAAAAAGAGCAGAAGCCTATCGTTTGGCGGGAGCTGACGCAATTTTGTGCCACAGCAAAAAAAATACACTTGCCGACATCGAGGCGTTTATGAAAGAATGGGACAATCGCCACCCTGTGATCATTGTTCCTACAAAATATTATGCTGTGCCAACCGAAAGATACAGAGATTTGAAAATTTCTTTGGCTATTTGGGCAAATCACAACATCAGAACTTCGATTACTGCCATGCAAAAAACTACCCGACAAATTTTTATGGATCAATCCTTAATCAATGTCGAGGACAAAGTGGCTTCCGTAAACGAGGTGTTCCGCTTGCAAGGTGCAGACGAATTGGAAGCCGCAGAAGACAAATATTTGCCCGCCACAGGTCAAAATATCAACAACATTATTTTGGCAGCGAGTCAAGGAAATTTGGGCGAATTGACCAAAGAAAGCCCAAAAACTTTGATCAAAATCAACGGAAAATCTTTATTGGAAACCCAAGTAGATATTTTTAATCAAACAGGAATCAAAGATATTACGGTGGTGAGAGGCTTTGGCAAAGAAAAAATCAAATTGTCGAACATCAAAAACGTGGATAATGACGAATTTGCAAGCACAAAAGAGCTTTATTCTTTGTTTTTAGCAAAAGATCACATCAAAGAACATACGATTGTAAGTTACGGAGATATTTTGTTCAAAAGTTACATTTTGAACGATCTCATTCACGAAAACGATCCGATCACAATGATTATTGATGCCGATTGCGACAAATCTAAGCCATTTACGGATTATGTGCAAACTTCTGAGCCTTATTCTAAACTTTTGTATGCCCAAAACAACAAAGTTGAGTTCAAAAAAATGAGTACAGATTTGGAAATTTCTGACATTCATGGCGAATTTATTGGTTTGTGGAAAGTCAATGCGCAAGGAGCAAAAATTGTAAAAGAGGCTTTGCAAAAACTTTCGCAACACAAAGATTTTAGGCAAATGACTTGCATTGATTTGTTCAATGAAATTGCCAAAACCCAAAAAATTGCGGTTTGTTACATCAAAGGTTCTTGGATTGACGTAGATTCTTTGTTTGATTTGCAAACGGCAAATAGTTTGTAAAATTGAAACCTTTATAAGTTAAAAAATTTTGTAATTAGAACTAACAGTTCTCAAATGACTGTTAGTTCTTGTACGAAAATTGATAATTTATTTTGTATTTTTGTCAAATTAAAAAAACTAAAAAATGTTTACACACAACCCAATTTTTTCGCAAAAAACATTCGAACACGAAAATATTGATCTTAAAAAATATTTTGACAAACTCGAAAATATAGAAAAAAGAGTAGAAATATTAACCAATTGGTACAAAGACCTAAAAAGCGGAAAAGTAGGGCAAAGAACCGAAAAACAACAACAATCTGAATTTTTAGATGCGGTTTTTGGGAGTGTTTTGGGCTACGAAAAAAACGAACTTGTTTGGCATTTAGAAAAAGAATTTACCCTCGAATCTGGCACAGTTCCCGATGGCGTACTCGGTATTTTTGGCGTACAAAGAAAAACAGAAATCAAAGCAGTTATCGAATTGAAAAAATTACAAATCAATTTGGACAAAGAACAACGCCAAAGAGATGACCGAAAATCGCCTGTACAACAAGCATTTTCTTATGCCCAAATTGCCAAATGCCAATGGATTATTGTGTCAAATTTTGACGAAATACGCCTTTATCATTGCACAGACCCCAACAGATACGAAAGTTTTTTGTTTTCAGAATTGCTTACTGTTTTTGCCAACGAAAAAGAAATTAGCCGAAAATATCCAAATTTGCCCAAGTTTTTTTATGTTTTATCTTATGGGCAATTATTTAATAAAATTGATCAAAATGAAAATGATTTGGGATCAGTTGCCAAAACCGAAAAATTATATTTTAACCGTTTCAAAAGATTAAGCGAAATCACCAATAAATTTTACAAAAATTATAAACAAAACCGCCAAATGTTACATCAACATTTGCAGGAGCGCAACCCAAATTTAGCCATCGATTATTTCTTTTTTGCGCAAAAAATATTAGACAGACTCATTTTTATTCGTTTTGCAGAAGAAATTGAAATTGTTGATACCAAATTGATCCGAGATTTTTGGCAATTATTGTACAATTTACCCACCAATAAGCCATTAGCTTGGCAAAATGCCTTATATTTGTTTAGTTCTTTTGATGAAGGGTTTGCCCAAAAAATTCCACCATTTAACGGAGAATTGTTCAAACCTTTGCCAATTTTGTACGAATTGGTTGTAGAAAACGACATTTTTTTGGCAATTTTGCGCTTTTTAAATCTTTACGATTTCAGAAACGATTTGAAAGTGGATATTTTGGGACATATTTTCGAACAATCTCTCAACGATTTGCAAAGTGAAATAGAAAATACCACAGCGCGCCGCAAAGATGGCGTTTTTTATACCCCAGAATATATTACAGACTACATGATCAACCAAACTTTATTGAAACTTTTGACAGAAAAAAAAGAAGAAATTTATAAAAGCCTAGAAATTGATTTTATTAGCGAATTTGAAACGGATTTATTGCGTTGGCAAAGCCAAAACGAAACCAATCGCAAAAAAGCGGCTCAAATTTATACCGATTTTTTTATTGCCTACGAAAATGTACTCAAAAACATCAAAATTCTCGATCCTGCTTGCGGATCAGGGGCTTTTTTGACCAGAGTTTTCGATATTTTGTTTAAAGAAATGGAAATTGTGTATTTGGAAAAACAAAAAGCAGTCGATCTTTTTTACGAAAATTTTGTATTGGTAGAAACTCCTCAAAAAAGCACAAAAAAATCTAAAAATAACCTAAATATTACGCCAAATGCTTTTGAGGATTCGCAAAGTAAAACCCAAAAAATGCAACGCGCTATGGCAGAAATTGGCAGAAATATTTTGTTAGAAAATTTGTTTGGCGTAGATTTGAACAAAGAAAGCACAGAAATTACCAAACTTTCGCTTTGGCTAAAAACCGCAAACCGTTTTGTGTCTTTGGCAAATTTGTCTGAAAATATCAAACAAGGAAATTCTTTAATTCACGATTTGAGCATTACTGACCGCGCTTTTGACTGGCAAAAAAGTTTTCCAAAAGTGATGGAAAGTGGCGGTTTTGATTTGATTTTAGGAAATCCGCCTTATTTTTCTATGTCCACTTTGCCCGAAAATGTG
>RDXG01000167.1 GCA_004292785.1 Bacteroidota bacterium | reverse complement strand
ATCAAATCCGAAAAAAAGCGTTTTTTATCGATCCAAATGAAGTTTTCTACAAATTTTGCGTCTAAGTTTTCAGCCAAATTTTTCCATAAAATATTTCCGCAAAGCGTAATTTTGTAGCCTTTGTAAGTTGGGCTATTTGCCAAAATTTCGATAAAATTTCTGAACAACACATAATCTCCGATGGCATCTAAACGTATCAAAATCAAGGTTTTATCTCTGATTTGATTGTGTTTTTTTGCTAAAAAATCCACCAAATAACACAAACGGACTTGCAAAGTATGTAGTAATTTTTGCCACATGATTTTTAATATTTTTTGAACAAATTAATGCCTTTTTTTAATTTCATTATCAATAAAACTTCCAACATAAGTTTGACAAAATCGGATTTTATTTTAAAACAAATTCAAAGTTTTTGGCTTAAAAATAGCAAATTTATGCAATTTTTCATGATTTTTGAAACGAAAATATTTTTTTTATTATATTTGATTTCAAAAACACAGAAAAAAATATGTTTGGGATCAATTATATCAAATTTGACGCAATGACTTATGTTTTGCATTATGCAGACGGAAAATTGCAAAAAGAAGGACGCGGTTTGTCTTTTTATTATTTGGGTTACAAATCTACGATTGTGGCGATTCCTTTGGGAAGTAACGACGTGGAATTTTATTTCAACGAATCCACGCGAGATTTTCAAACAGTCTCGATTCAAGGACAAATTACTTACAAAGTAGTTGATCCCAAACAGCTTTCTGAATTGTTAAATTTTACGGTAAACAGCAAAGGCAATTATAAAACCAACGATTTCGAAAAAATCACGCAACGCCTTACAAATGAAGCACAAACTGCCACTTCTGCCCTCATTCAAGGTTTGATTTTGAAAGAAGCCCTGCGATCTGCCAAAAAAATAGAGGAAACCATCAAAAACGGTTTGCAAACATCAGAAGCAATCAAAATTTTGGGCATCGAAGCCTTGAGCATCAACATTACCGCAGTCAAAGCCACACCCGACATGGAACGCGCCCTCGAAGCAGAAACCAGAGAAAGCGTGCAACAAGAAGCAGACGAAGCCACCTACAACCGCAGAAATTTTGCCGTAGAACAAGAACGTAGAATCAAAGAAACCGAACTAAACACCGAAGTTGCGATTGAAGAAAAACGCAAAAGAATTGTGGAAAAACAAATGGAAACCCAATTTTTGACCGAAGAAAATCAAAAGAAACTCAACGAAATGAAAATGGCTTCCAGCATTGCCTTAGAACAACAAAAAAGCCAACTCATAGACTTAAAAGTTGCCAACAGCAAAAAAGAAGCCGATTCAGAAAGTTATAAATTGGCAGTTATGCTCAAACCATACCAAGAAATGGATTGGAAAACTTTGATGGCGATCGGCAAAGATGGCACTGATCCAAGAGCAAATATTGCGATTGCATTCCGAGAATTTGCGGAAAATTCAGACCGAATCAGTAGCCTAAATATCTCTCCAGATTTGTTGAACAACCTTTTGAAAGACAGATAAATATGTTCAAAAAAGCAATTATTGTTAAAAGTAAAACGCGTTTGGAGCAAATTACTGAACAATACAACACGGTTAGCCAAGCCGCTTTTTCTTTGAAAAGACAGCGCGAAAATTTGGAAGTTCAGGACAATTTTTTAAGTGAAGAAACCAAAAAGAATGTTTCTTCACACCGCGCCAAGAAAAAAAAGGACAAAGGTTCAGGCGAGTTTTCGGATTTTTCGGAAGAACATCAACAATATCAGAACGTTTTGGAAGCGGTACAAAATAAAGTTTCTAAACATCTGAAAATCAAGGTTTTAGAAAACTCTTTTTTGCCTTCTTTCATTTTTTCGGAAGAAGATTTGATTATTGTCATCGGGCATGATGGTTTGGTGGCAAATACTGCCAAATATGCCAAAAATTTGCCTATCATTGCCATAAACCCCGATCCGACTCGCTTTGATGGCTATTTGTTGCCTTTTCATCTGAACAATTTTGAACAAACTTTTTTGCAGGTTTTACAAGATCGGGCGCGTTTCAAAATGGTAACTATGGCGGAAGTTTTGTTGAATGATGGGCAGAGATTGTTGGCTTTCAACGATTTTTTTATTGGCACAGTTTCGCATACTTCGGCGCGCTACTTGATCACTTTTGGCGAGGAAAACGAAACTCATTCTTCGAGTGGAATCATTGTGTCCACAGGTGCGGGGGCGACAGGCTGGTTGAGTTCTTTGTTTAATATGACCAACGGCATGAATCAGGCTTTTGGGCAAAATAAAGCCGCATATATTTGTCCAAAACCCAATATTCAGATGGAAAGCGCGCAGTTGGTTTTTGTGGTCAGAGAACCGTTTTTGAGTAAAACTTCTCAAATTTCTGTGGTGGCGGGCATCATTACGCCCCAAAAAGAGTTGGTGGTGGAGTCTTTGATGAGCAAAACAGGCATTATTTTTAGCGACGGTTTGGAAAACGACAAACTCAAATTCAATTCTGGGACAGTGGCAAGGATTGGGATTGCAAAGGAAAAAGCGAAATTGGTGGTGCTTTGATGTTTACTTAAAAACTATTTTACGTGAATTTTTTACATTATTACCAGATTTTACAAACAGAAAAACCTAATTTTGTATTTGAGCAAATTAGTGATTTAGAGGCTATAAAAAAAGAAATAGCCAATTTTGAAAAATATTTTGTTCATCTTCCTGCAACAGAAAAACGTAAATGTTATAACGTAGCTATTACTAAGTTACAACTTTGTTTTAAGTCGAAACATTTAGATACGCTTGGTTTTGTCAAATTTTATGATTTGCCCAATTTTTATTCAATTTACGGACAAATTTTGTTCAAAAATGAAGATCATACACAAATTTTTACCCTTGTTCAAGAAATAAATGCTTGTAAAGATCATTTTGAAGCAGGAAAAAATTGTCAAAATCTGTTGCTAACTATTAATCCTGATAAAAATTTATATGATTTTGATCTTTGGAATATTGCTCAAAAATCAAAAAAACAATGTTATTTCAATTTGATCAATACCAAAAAAGACTATTTTATTTTGGAAATGATCACGATTATTGACAAAATTATTCCCTAAAAAGCCTGCAAAGAACTTCCAAGCCACCATTTTTTCATATCTTTGCAAAAAAGGACTTAGATTTTCGTTTTTTTATCCAATCCTCACAAATTTTATGAGGATTAAATTTTTTTTATTGATAAACTTTTATAAATTCTACTTCCATTTTTTGCGGAAAATACTGTCGTCAATTCCTTAATGTTAAGCAATAAATATCCTGTTTCACAATTTTACACAAAGAAACAATATTTGGAAATTGGAGTTTGGAATAGTTTGTTTTTTAATTCAGAGATTCAGGTGAATGTGGAGTCTTTTGATAGGCAAAACGGACATTATTTTTATCAAGGATTGGCATTACAA
>RDXG01000244.1 GCA_004292785.1 Bacteroidota bacterium | reverse complement strand
TTGGCTTTGTTCGAGAAAAGGTACGAGAGTGTGGAGAATAGGGAATTGAGTACAGAGGATCGAGATTTGAGTGTGGGCAATACTCCACCCTCTACCCTCTATCCTCGAATCTCTAAACAAGATATTTTTCATTATGTCTATGCCGTTTTGCACGATCCCAAATATCGCACAAAATATGCCCAAAACCTAAAACGTGAATTTCCTCGAATTCCGCTTTATGAAGATTTTTGGAAATATGCAAATGCAGGCAAAAAATTGATGGATTTGCACCTAAATTATGAGAGGGTAGAGGGTGGAGTATTGAGGGTAGAGAATAGGGAAAATACGAATCTCAATACTCTATCCTCTCGCCCCCAATTAAGTCCCAAATTAAAGGCAAACAAGGAATTAGGCGAAATTTATATCGATGAGCAAACTACTTTAAAAGGAGTTCCGCCAATTGCTTGGGAATATAAACTCGGCAATCGTTCTGCTTTGGAATGGGTTTTGGATCAATACAAGGAAAGGAAGCCTTCCGATCCAATTATTTTGGAAAAATTTAACGCCTATCGTTTTGCAGATTATAAGGAGGAAGTGATTGAACTTTTGCAAAAAGTGTGTGCCGTTTCTGTAAAAACTATGGAAATAGTGCAAAATTTAACTTAGATTTATAGATTTTTTTCTTATTTTTTCGCAAAATTTTGGTCAAAATCATTTCTATTTTTAAGCAAATTATTGTAATTTTGAGAATAATCTTGTATTGTTTTGTTTGTAAGAATGTAAATATTCTTAAATTGCCATGATTTTATTGATTTTAAATATTCACTAATAAAAAAATATATGACGATTACGAATAAAACCAAAATTGTAGCCACAGTTGGACCTGCATCAAACACAAAGGAAAAACTGCTCGAATTGATTGTTTCTGGAGTAGATGTATTTCGCCTAAATTTTTCGCATGGCACTCACGAAGAACACAAAAAAGTGATTACATTTATCAAAGAAATCAATGAAACTTTCAATTTCAACATTGGAATTTTGCAGGATTTACAAGGTCCAAAAATTCGTTTGAGAGAAATTGCAGGTGGTTCTATTGAGGTTGTAAAAGGACAAAAAATTGTGATCGCTTACGAAAAAGGCGAAGGCACACAAGAACGTCTTACTTCGACTTATAATCTTGCCAAAGATGTAAAAGTAGGCGAACAAGTATTGGTTGATGACGGAAATTTGGAATTTAGAGTTCTCGAAATTCTAAGCCCAAGAGAGGTTTTGTTGGAAGTGGTTTATGGCGGAATTGTCAAACCTAAAAAAGGGATAAATTTGCCTGAAAGTAACGTAACGACTCCTTCTCTAACCAAAAAAGATCGCGAAGATTTGGAATTTGGTTTGGCAAATGACGTGGATTGGATCGCCCTTTCTTTTGTAAGAACCGCAATAGATGTTTTGGAACTCAAAAATATCATTGCTGAATCAGGCAAACACGCAAAAGTAATTTCTAAAATCGAGACGCCGATGGCAGTCAAAAATATTGACGAAATTATTAATGTTACTGATGGTTTGATGGTTGCAAGGGGAGATTTGGGGGTTGAAATTCCTTTGGAACAAGTGCCTTTGGTGCAAAAAACCTTAGTCAAAAAATGTAATCAAGCTGCAAAACCTGTCATTATTGCTACCCAAATGATGGAAAGTATGATTACCAATCCTCGCCCTACTCGTGCCGAAACCAATGATATTGCCAATGCTGTTTTGGACGGAGCAGATGCCGTAATGTTGAGTGCAGAAACTGCCAGCGGAAAATATCCTGTGAAAGTGGTGCAAACGATGACCAGAATCATCTCGGTTATTGAAAAAAACTATTTGGATATTTATCACAAATATTACGAAATTCAGATAGATAGTTCTAAAAATGTTAAAAAAGAACGTGATTTCAAAAGCCAAGCCATGGTAGCTCACGGCTGTCGTTTGGGTAAAGAGGTCAATGCAAAAGCGATTATTTGTATGACCAAATCGGGCTATACTGCTTTTCAAATTGCTACTCACCGCCCAGAAGCCAATATTTTTGTCTTTACGCGTAGCAAAATTTTACTTTCTATGCTTAATTTGGTTTGGGGAGTTCGTGGTTTTTATTACGAAAAAGTAAGTAGTATGTCCGAAACTTTTGAGGATTTGGAAAGACTCTTGGTAGAGGCAGGGCATTTGCAAAAAGGCGACATTTACGTCAGCACCCGCAGCCAAAAACTTAGCAACGGTAAAGGCGGTACAAATATCCTTAAAATGGATATGGTCGATTAAATTAAATTGCCTTTGTCAAGGTTCGGAAGGCTTGACAAAGGTAATTTTTCAATCAAAAAAATCAATTTTTTTTATTTGTCAAAACTTCTGTATAATTTTGCAAAATATTTTCAAAAAAGTCAAATTTAATCAAAAATATAGATCGAAGTGAACAAAATTAAACTAGAAATACTTGGGCTGTCGTCTAGCCAATCACAAACGGGTTCTTTTGCCTTAGTGATGGGAGAAGAAGGAAGAAACAGACGTTTGCCGATCATTATTGGAATGTTTGAGGCACAAGCAATTGCTATAGAGATGGAAAAAATTGTTTCCAACCGTCCAATGACTCACGATTTGTTCAAATCTTTTGCCGAATCTTTCAATTTCGATTTGCACGAAATACTTATTTCAGACCTAAAAGAAGGCGTTTTTTATGCCAAAATTGTCTGTTCTAGCAACACCACTTACGAAAGATTTGAAATAGATTCCAGACCTTCAGACGCAGTTGCCATCGGTTTGCGTTTTAATGTTCCAATTTATACCTATGAATCCATTTTGTCAGAAGCAGGAATTGTACTGAACGAATTAGAAGAAAGCAGCGAAAGCAGTTCTGAACAAGAAATGGAGGAAGAACAAGCACCAAAAAGCCTCAAAGAATACGAAAGTGAAGAATTAGAACTCATGCTTGAAGAAGCATTAAATAATGAAGATTACGAAAAAGCAGCCCGAATCCGAGATGAATTACAAAAACGTTAGGTTTATTTTGGCTTCTCAATCACCGAGAAGACAGGAATTGCTCAAAAAAATGGGGGTGGATTTTGAAATTAAAGTCAAATCTATTGATGAAACGCCCCCAAAAAATTTGCGAGCAACAGAAGTTGCCACTTATTTGGCAGAAAAAAAAGCACAAGAATTTTTGAAAGAAATAGAAACTGATCAAATTGTAATTTGTGCCGATACAACGGTTGTCTTTGAAATGAAAATTTTGGACAAACCAAAAAACGAACAACAAGCCATCCAAATTTTACAAACACTTTCTGGAAATTGGCATGAGGTCATTACAGGAGTTTGCGTGCTTTCTGCTCAAAAAAAATTGATCCGAAAAGACATTACAAAGGTTTTTTTCAAAAAATTAAGCCTATCAGAAATTGAGTTTTATGTCCAAAATTTTAGCCCTTACGACAAGGCAGGCGGTTACGGAATCCAAGAATGGATCGGAATGATCGGCATCGAAAAAATTGAAGGTTCGTATTTTAATGTTATGGGTTTGCCTACACATTTGCTTTATGAAATGTTGGAAGAAATACAAAAAAAGTAAATTAAAACATTGAAAATCAATAAATTAAAAATAAATCTAATCGCCCCAAATTTCATTGATTTGGGTTTTACTTACTTTCAAAATTCTGAAAATATCCATCAAATTGTCCAAATGAGTCGAAACATAGGCATCACTAATGCAAAATTCTCTGTTTTTTAAAATGACAAAAAAACAATTTCTGCCAATTACATACGCCCCATAAATCGGTTTTTCGCAAAGTTTAGGAATTTGCAAATTGAGTTCATAGGCAAGTAACATGGCGGCTAAACATTGCCCTGCGGGGTCAGGACTGTTGTTATCTAATTCTTTTTTGTATTCGTGTAAGAAAAAAAACGGAGCTTCGACCTCTTGTTTTCCGCTAGCCACCATAAAATCAGGGAAACCGCTAATTTCTTCGCCACCGACAATTCCTTTGAGTTCTCGTTCTGCAAAAGCAGAAATATTTTCAGAATCGTAGCCAACTAAGGAAATGATGTTTCCAATAAATTTTAATTTTACTTCTTCTTCGTTCCAATAATCTAGATATAACAACATTTTTTCCCGCCAATATTTCAAATTTAATGTTTCAAAATCTGTAATTTCGCAAGAACTGTTGATCCATTCGGTCAATAAAGGGTGATTGATGACTCTTTTTAAGCCAAATTTTTTGCGAAGTTTGTCCCTTGTCCAATATTCGAAAAATGTGTTCATTTGTGTTTTCTTTCGCAAAAGATAAGAAAATAATTTAAAAAATTGATAAATTTCAATATTTATGTTTTATTGCGTAAATATGCTAAATTTATAATTTTATATAAACAAATGAGTCAAGAAACCATTATTTTTTCGATGGCGGGGGTAAACAAAATTTATCCGCCTCAAAAACAAGTTTTAAAAAATATTTATTTATCCTTTTTTTATGGAGCAAAAATAGGCGTAATCGGGTTAAACGGTTCGGGAAAATCGTCTTTGCTTAAAATTATTGCAGGTTTTGATACCAAATATCAGGGCGAAGTGGTTTTTTCGCCAAATTATACGGTCGGAATGCTCGAACAAGAACCGCAATTAGACAAAACCAAAACCGTCAAACAAATTGTGCAGGAAGGTGTGCAGGAAATTGTGGATTTGTTGGCAGAATTTGAAGAAATTAACCTCAAATTTGGCGAACCTGATGCCGATTTTGATAAATTAATGGACAGGCAAGCCGTAGTACAAGAAAAATTAGACAACGCCAACGCTTGGGAACTTGACAGCCGTTTGGAACGCGCTATGGACGCACTCCGAACTCCGCCAGAAGACGCTTTGATTGGCAATTTGTCAGGTGGAGAAAAACGCAGGGTTGCACTTTGTAGGCTACTTTTGCAAGAGCCAGATGTGCTTTTGTTAGACGAACCAACCAACCATTTAGACGCTGAATCGGTGCTTTGGCTAGAACAACATTTGCAAAATTATAAGGGAACAGTCATTGCCGTAACTCACGACCGCTACTTTTTGGATAATGTGGCAGGTTGGATTTTGGAATTGGATAGGGGAGAGGGAATTCCTTGGAAAGGCAATTATTCGTCTTGGTTAGACCAAAAACAAAAACGTTTGGCACAAGAAGAAAAAGGCGAATCTAAGCGTCAAAAAACCTTAGAGCGCGAATTGGAATGGATCAGAATGTCGCCAAAAGCACGCCAAGCCAAACAAAAAGCACGCATCAATTCTTACGAAAAAATGCTCGATGAAGGCGTAAAAGAAAAAGAAACCAAATTGGAATTGTTTATTCCTAACGGAGAACGTTTGGGTAGCAAAGTGATCGAAGTCAAAGGAGTTTCGAAGGGTTATGGAAACAAATTGCTTTTCGAAAATCTTAGTTTTATGCTTCCACAAGGCGGAATCGTGGGCGTAGTTGGACCGAATGGCGCAGGAAAAACAACGCTTTTCAAATTGATTACAGGAAAAGTACAACCAGATTCTGGAACTTTTGAAGTCGGGCAAACTGTAAAATTGGCGTATGTAGATCAAGAACATGACGATTTAGACCCAAATAAAACCGTTTGGGAGCTTATTTCAGGCGGAAACGAACTCATGAGAGTAGGCGACAGGGACATCAATTCGAGGGCGTATGTGAGCAAATTCAATTTTAGCGGAGGCGACCAGCAGAAAAAAGTAAATACGCTTTCAGGTGGCGAAAGAAACCGCGTACATTTGGCAATGACTTTGAAACAAGGCGCGAATTTGTTGCTTTTAGATGAGCCAACCAACGATTTAGACGTGAACACTTTGCGTGCTTTGGAAGAGGCACTCGACAATTTTGCGGGCTGTGCGGTGGTTATTTCCCACGACAGATGGTTTTTGGACAGAATTGCAACACATTTATTGGTTTTCGAAGGCGATTCACAGGTTCGTTTTTTTGAGGGCAATTTTTCGGAATATGAAGAATACAGAATCAAAAATTTGGGAGCTTCGCAAACGCCAAAACGAATTAAATATAAGCCTTTGGTGTAAAAAAATATCAGACATTTCGGTGTCTGATATTTTTTTGATTTTTTAGGTGGTTGGACAAACTTTTCCTGTATTGCCTTCTGGAAAGAAGGTTACTAACCTATTGTTAGAAATACCTAATCTATAACGTTGTTTCTCAACATAAACTTTCCCATAATTATTTTTTTTGAGTTGAATATTATCAACTCTTATTTTTTCTACCACCTTTTGCAAAATTGTATAAATTTCATCAAGTTCTCGATGCTCCTGCCCTGCTAATGAATCGGAAATGTTAAATATACTTTTCTTATTCTTCTTATTCTTATTTTTTTTAGTTTTAGTTTTAGTCCTAAAATAGCAAGTATGACCAAGCAACACATGAGCCAAAAACATAAAATCTACTTTGTATTCTGTGCCCTTTATTGTAAAAAAAGTATCTTCGTTAAGACTCTCTTTTAAATTTAAAAATTCTTTGGCATAATTTACTGCGGCTTTGAGTTTGAATAATGGTGCAATAATTGAATCATCTATTCTACATAACTCAATGCCTCTTATTCCAGTAATTCCTGCAGTTCTAGTTAATTTTTGTTCTAAAGTCTCAAAAATTTTCTTTAGCGAAATAAAAACTCTCCCTTCTATTCTATCATTTTTATTACCTTTTAGAACTTCAATGTCTGTAGTATTCATTCCCAAAATATTACCAATCGTTTCAAAAACTTCATTGGTTAAAGTGTGTAGATTTGTTATTTCTGCTTTTATGGGAAAAGCATTGACATTATTTGGATCAGTAGAATCTAAGTCAATTAACCAGTTAAATAGATTTTTTAAGAATATTTCTTCGTAATATATTTCTCTTTCTTTAAATTTTTTTTCATCAACAAATTGATTGCTTATGTTATAAGTCAAAAATTGCAAAACACGCCCAGCTAAATGATCTTCATAAAGTCCTTGCTCATTGATTATTGTTTTTAATTCAACAAAACGTAATTGAGTTTCTAGTTCAGAAAGTTCCCCTTTATTTGGATTTAATCTGGAGAGTCTATCTAATTCTGTATTTCTTTGTTCATTTGTCATTTTACTGACAATACTTTTTACTTCGTTTTCTTTTTCTACAAAATTCATAAAAATAAATATTTAAAATGTTAAAAAAATAATTTATAACCGTAAAGATGAATTATTTTTTTCTTGTTTCCTAAAAAAATACAAACTATTTTTTCAGATTTTTATAGAACGGATTTTAAAATCTAGGACTTACTTAATTTGTAGCAATTAGTTTCTAATTACTTGAAAATAAAGTAGTTAGAAACTATCTTTTACAAAATTTAAGCTATATTTTTTTCAATATGTGCCTTTACATATCGGAGCATATTGATAATTTGTTTCAAATCTTCGGCGTCAGTGGCATCAAAGGCTTTGCTAGAAACATAGCTACTGCCTTGCAAAATAAGAAAAAACCAAAATTGTCCAATACTATACAAACCATAAATAGGCAAATTTTTGCCATTATTTTTGACTTGTGCGGCAAGCATTGCAATAAGCAGTTGCCCTTGTGGGTCAGAAACGGCTTTAATTTGGGGTTTGTATTCGTTCAGAAAGAAAAAAGGCGTTTGTGGGTCTTGTTCGCCTGTGGCTACCAAAAATTCTACTCTGCCTCGAAGATCGCAAAGATTGCCTTTTACGTCTTGGATTTGAGCAGAAAAAGTGGCTTCCATAAAAGCTCGATATTTACCAAAAACATAAAAATTGACAATATCTATAATGGGAATAACAAAAAATACTTTTACGTCTTCTTCTGACCAAAAGTTTGCAAAACGTTTGAGACGTATGCGTAACTCCTCGATTCGTTCTTTATGTTTTTCTTCTTCAGGAAAAGACGATGCACAAAGATCGTCCATAAGTGCGTGGTTTTCAACGAATTGTATGCCAAAAGTCATACGCACCTCTTCGGTTTTCCATTTTTCAAAAGATTTTATATTTTTTTTATTCATGTTAGTTTATAAAATTTTGTAGAAGGCAGTTTTCAAAGCCTTCTACAAATAAGGTTTAACTATTTTTCCAACTCATTTTTTTCTAAACGTGTATGCTCTCGCATCGAAGGTTCAACTTCTTCTCTGCTTGGCAAAGTAAGGGTAGCGTAATTGCCTGTCCAAAGACTAGAAATCAGACGAATAACCCAACGCGTGCCTCTGCGAGAATCATTAGCCACCATAATCATGACAGGGAAAATAAATAAATTAAAAAATGTACCAATAGCCAACCCGTAAGCCATAGAAATAGCCATCGGGATTAGGAATTGTGCCTGAAAACTTCTTTCCAAAATAAGCGGATACAAGCCCACAACGGTTGTTAAACTTGTCAAAATGATCGCCCTAAAACGCGAAATTCCTGCATCATGAACGGCTTCCATCATCGTCATTCCTTCTTTGATATTTTGGTTAAATTTTTCAACCAAAACCACAGAATCGTTGATGATTACGCCCGCCAAAGCCAACATTCCCCAAAAACTAAAAATAGAAACAGGTTTGACACTTGACCCAATCCAAGACTCGATGCCATGCCCCAAAATTGCACAATGAATCCCAATCGGAATCATCATAAATACCAAAAAAGCCTGCGAAAAAGAACGGAAAGTAAGTGCCAAAAGCATGACCATCACAAACAAAACAGGAAACAAAACTTCTTTTAAAGAACCCAAAGATTTAGCCGTTTGGCGTTGCTGACCTCCAAAACTCACATCTACGCTTTTGTATTTTGCCTTGATTTGCGGAATGATTTTTTTCTCTAATTCCTCAATAATTGGCAAAGTCGACGTATTTGGATTTTCTAATTCTGCCTCGATAACAATTTCTTTGAAGCCGTTGTAATGTTTGATATTGACAATGCTACGTTCTACTTTGTAGTTTGCCACTTCTGAAAGCGGATATTCTGCGCCGTTTGCAGCTTTAATTTTCATGTTTTCGAGTTGCCCAACACTAAAACGATCTTCTTCGGGATAACGCACCCAAACCCGAACTTCGTCAGTTCCTTTTTGGAGTCTTTGAATTTCCTCCCCAAAAAAACCTTGTCTAATTTGGCGCGTGATCACGTCATGGGTAAGTCCTAAAAAATAGGCTTTGGGTTTGAGTTCGATCTGAATTTCGCGTTTGCCCAAAGTTTGGTTATCAACGACATCTTTTAAGCTCGAAAAGTTTTGTAATGCTTTTTTCATGTCGGCTTTTGCCAAATCCAATTCTTGCCCATTTTTGCCTAACAAACTCACAGAAATAGGTTTCCCGAATCGATTTACGCCTCCTACTTTAAATTTTTGGGCTTCCTCGACTTTACCAATTTTTGTGCGAAGTTTTGCCATAATATCAAAAGTAGAAATTTTGCGTGTGTCCATATTTTTGAGCAACACACTGATATAACCTGCGTGTCCGCCTGTTTCTGTGCCATCGCTAGTTCTTCCAATTGATGTCAGGGCATAAGCAATAAAATCGTTGGAATCGCTATATTCTTTTTTGAGTTCGTCGTTTAATTCCCAAACATTTGACTCAAATTTTTTCAGAAATTCGCGCACTTTGTCCTCTCTTGTGCCTGCCGTAAATGCCAAATCTACCTCAAAACGATCTGGAGGAATGTTCGGAAAAAACACCGATTGAATAAAACCTCCGCTTAAAAGTCCTTGCACCAAAAAGATAAACGCAAAAGGAATCGTAATAAAAATGTAGCGATAACGCAAAGCAATATCTAGCCATTTGGCATACGCTCCAAAGCGAATTTTGTCAATAAAATTGTCAAATTTGGCTCTTAGTTTAGTTCCAAAGCTGTTATCGTCTTTTTTCTTGCGTTCTAAAACCCCAGCACTCGCCAAATGTGCAGGCAAAGTAAAAAAGGCTTCTGCCAAAGAAACAATCAAACAGACAATTACGACAATCGCCATTTCGACCAAAAACTCAAAATTTTCTAAGACAAGCAAAGGCAAAAACGCCACAATCGTAGTTGTAACAGAAGTTGCAACGGCAGGCATTACTTCCAAAGTTCCATCTATTGCCGCCTGAATCGGGCTTTTCCCGCGCTCAAAATGTGTGTAAACGTTTTCAGAAATTACAATACCATCATCAACCAAAATTCCAACGACGAGGATCATTCCAAACAAAGAAATCATGTTTATGGTCAAACCCATGCCTGCAATAATGGCAAACATTCCAAAAAACGAAATCGGAATTCCCATAGCTACCCAAAAAGAAAGGCGAAGACTTAGGAAAAAACCCAAACAAATCAAGACCAAAACTAGCCCTGAAACGCCATTGCTTTGCAACATTGACAAACGTTCATCTAGTAAATCTAAAAAGTTGAAAGTAACGACAAGTTCTACATCCGAATTTTCAGCATTAAACTTTTCGATATATTTTTCGCAAAATTTGGTAACTACTTCCAAATCTTCTTCGATCACTTTATCCACTTGGATCAGTAAAGCCTGCTTTCCGTTGATATAAAAATCGCTTGGCGTGTCCGTAAATTTTTCGCTAATATTGGCAATGTCTTTGAGTAAAATATTTTTTCCGTCTGTGTTTGCACGCAACACAATGTTTCCAATTTTGTCTGCGTCAGTAGTTTTTGCGCGAGAACGAATCAAAATTTCTTCACTTCTAGCTTTGATAGAACCTGCCGAAATATCACGGTTATTGAGCCTCACTGCCGCCGCCACTTGGTCGAAAGTAATGCCAAAACGCGAAAGATTTTCTTCTTTGACTTCGATAGAAATCTCTAAACCTGCCAAACCTCTAACCACCACCTGCGACACTTCGCCTGCCAACAAATCGTCCTCAATTTTATCGACATACTTTTTGAGTTCATAGCGATCAACATTCGGATTTTTGGATTTTACGCCAATAAAAAGGCAGGTACTTTGCGGTTTTGCCTTAAAAATGGTCGGTCTTTCTGCTTGCACAGGAAAGGAATTGATACGATCTACCGCATTTTTTACTTCTGTAGCCACTTCGTCCAAATCGTAATCTTTGAGGGTTTTCAAATTGATGACCGACAAATTTTCGGAAGAAGTAGAAGTTACTTCGTCAATTCCGCTGATTCCTTTCAAAGACTCTTCAATTTTGATCGTAACTCCTTCTTCCATTTCCTCTGGCGAAGCTCCTGGCATGACCACTGTAATCGAAATATTTCGAGGCTGTAGTTCAGGGAAAAACGATTTTTTGAGTTTTAAACCGTAGGCAATCGATCCAAAACAAATCATTGCCAACAGCAAGGAATTTGCCCAAATCGGATATTTTACTAAAAATTCAATGATTTTTCGCATAGGCTTTTTTCATATATTTATGAAAGAGAATTTAGAGATTTTTGTTTGTGTGCAAAGGTAGAATTTTTAATGTTTTATGCGTTCATTTGGGCAAATAATATTTTTTATGCTTTTTTTGTATCTTTGTAAAAATAAAATTGCAAAAAAATATGGCTTACAGAAAATATACTGCAAAAAAGATAAAAAGCGAATTGGCATTAGAATTAAAGCAAGTTGAATTGTTTGCTGATGCCGAGCTACCAACCATCGAGCCTAGTTCTCGCTTGATAGAAAACCTAAAAATTGGCAGAAAAATGGCTTTAACCACTGAAAAAGCCGTTTGCGAACACTTAATTTCGCCTATTTTAACAGAAATTCAGTTGCGAAACAAAGGCATTATTTTATTTTCTGGCGAACAACTTAATGTAGATAAATCACGAAATTTGAATGGAGAAATTGATTTTTTATTTACCCAAACTACTAATTTTTTAGAAATTGAAAGCCCAATTTTGTGCATTACGGAGGCAAAAATTGGCTTGATCAACAAAGGGATTCCGCAAGCCGCCGCCCAAATGTACGGAGTTCGTTTGTTTAATGAAAAAGAAGGAAAACCTACGCCAATTACCTACGGAGCAGTTACTGACGGACAAACTTGGCGTTTTTTGAAATTGGAACAGCAAATTTTATATACCGATTTAGAGATTATTCACTTGGATAATTTGCCTTTATTGCTAGGCACTTTGCAGTGGATCATTGATTTTAATGCAAAAAACAAAATGTAATAATGTTATGTGAACATTGCTAACAAATAAGTTTTATGTTTGACAATATCATTCGATCATTGCCAAACATAAAAAAAACATACTAAAATCCCGCAGCTTTTTTAATTTCCTCTACTACTTCAGGATTTAGCAAAGTGGTAATATCGCCCAAATTAGAAACATCACCTTCGGCAATTTTTCGTAAAATGCGGCGCATAATTTTCCCTGAACGAGTTTTTGGCAAAGCTGTGCAGAACAAAATTTTATCAGGTCTTGCAATAGCTCCAATTACTTTGTTTACGGTAATGTTTACGCTATCACGCATTTTTTCAGGATCGTGGGTGCTTGCGTCGCGTTCCAAAACCACAAAAGCATAAATTCCCTGCCCTTTGATGTCATGCGGAAAACCAACTACGGCACTTTCATTGACTAATGGGTGTTCGTTGATTGCATTTTCTACTTCTGCAGTTCCCAAACGATGCCCAGAAACGTTGATTACGTCATCAACTCTTCCCAAAATTCTATAATATCCGTCTTCATCTCTTTTTACGCCATCTCCTGTAAAATACAAGCCTTTGTAGGTAGAAAAATAGGTTTGTCGGCATCTTTCGTGATCACCATAAGTGGTTCTTAGGATAGAGGGCCACGGAAATTTGATACACAAATTGCCTTCTACGGCATTTCCTGTCAATTCTTTTCCTTCACTATCTACGATCATCGGCTGTATTCCCGGCAAAGGCAAAGTTGCATAAGCAGGTTTTGTAGGCGTGATTCCTGCCAAAGGCGAGATCATCATTCCGCCTGTTTCGGTTTGCCACCAAGTATCCACAATCGGGCATTTAGACTTGCCAATATGCGTATGATACCAATGCCATGCTTCTGCATTGATCGGCTCACCGACTGTTCCCAAAACTTTCAAACTATCTAATTTATAAGGTTTTACAGGCTCTAAACCGTAGGCTTGCAAAGCGCGAATGGCAGTTGGAGCAGTATAAAAATGGGTAACTTTATGTTTGTCAATAATTTCCCAAAAACGACCTGTGTGCGGATAAGTTGGTACGCCTTCGAACATTACCACCGTTGCACCTGCCAAAAGCGGTCCATAAACAATGTAAGAATGTCCTGTAACCCAACCCACATCAGCCGAACACCAATAAATATCGCCTTGATTGTATTGAAAAACGTTTTGAAAAGTATATTGCGTATAAACCATATAGCCCGCAGTAGTATGTACTACGCCTTTTGGCTTGCCTGTCGAACCTGAAGTATAAAGGATAAAAAGCATATCTTCGCTGTCCATAAGTTCGGCTTTGCAAACCGTACTTTCGTTTTGGATAGCGTCATGCCACCAAATATCGCGCTTTTCGATCATGTTTGTGCTTTCTCCTGTGCGTTTGAGAACAATAATTTTTTCTACACAAGAACATTTTTCAACCGCTTCATCAACAATAGATTTTAAGCCAAAACTTTTTGCTCCTCTATAAGAACCATCGGCTGTAATAACTAATTTTACTTGGGCATCGTTGATTCGATCTGCCAAAGATTGCGCCGAAAAACCTGCAAAAACTACCGAATGAACCGCACCAATTTTGGCACAAGCCAACATGGCAATACTAGCTTCTGGCACCATTGGCAAATAAATAGCGATTCTATCTCCTTTTTTTACGCCATGTGTCTTTAAGGTATTGGCAAATTGATTGACTTTTTCATACAATTCTTGATAAGTCAAAATGCGAGAGTCTTCGTTTGGATTATTCGATTCCCAAATAATGGCAGCTTGATCGGCGTGAGTAAAAAGGTGTCTTTCAAAAATATTTTCAGTAATATTTAATTTTCCATTGACAAACCATTCAATTTTTGGTTCATCAAAATTCCAATTCAAGACTTTATCCCATTTTTTACGCCAAAAAAAAGTTTCTGCAATGTCTGCCCAAAAACCTTCGGGATCGCTGACGCTTTTTTGATATTCGTGAAAATATCCTCCTAATGAATGAATGCGATTTAACATAATTTTGTTGTTTTTGATGTGTGTGAAGTCTAAAAAATATAGACGTGAGTTATTGATTTAGCGAATAAATTTGGGATTTTATTTGCCTACAAAGCTAAGATTAATTTTCTTAAATCAAAAAAAGTTTTTATTTTTTCTTTTTTAAAAAAAAAACTTTTTGAGAACCAAAATCAGTATATGAGTTGATGAAATTTGCCATAAAAATTTGTTTTTAATTAAGTCTGATTTGATTATCAAGAAGTTATAAAAAGAATAATGCACATTAATTTTACACAACTACTTACTACTCTTTTTCAAAAATCCAAAGTTTAAGTTTTTGGTATAAAAACGCCACCAAAAGCAACAAAGCTCCCAAAGAAATCATGATCAAAATTTTGCCAATATTGGAAATTGACCAAAAATCGAACATAAAAAATTTGGCTAAGGTAAAACCAAAAAAAGCAAGCGAAATTAATCGTAAAGTCTTGATTTTCAGTACAAAACCTGTAAGCATCAAAGCCAAAGAACAAGCTCCCCATATAACTGCAAAACCAATTTTGCGAGCATCTGCCACCACTTCGCCCAAATTGTCGAGGTCGTTTCTGTAAAGTACATACAAAGTTTCAAATTCGAGGCTAACGTGAACCGTAAAAATAAATGCCAATGCCCAAAAAATTTGTGTTTTTGAAAGCCAAAGTAAGTTTTCTTTATTGCGTATATAATTGAAAATCAGATAATTAAGAAAAATTAATAAAGTAAAAGGCAACAAATGAAACAAGAGCAAAAAAGTAGAAATTTTGTTGCTTAAATAATCGAAACGCAAAAATTTTACGCCTTCATAACCAATGAAAATGTATGAAAAAAGCAACAAAATTCCTGCGAAAATAATTTTTTCCAAAGCCTGATCCCATTTTTTGTAATTGGTTAAAAACCAAAGACTTAGCAAAAAACAAAGGTTATAAAGCACAATCAAATTTTCGGTAAAACCAAGATTCAACAAAAAATTATCTCTTTGCAAATTGATTTCGAGCAAACCTGCCAAATATAACAAACTGATAATCAATATGATAAGTCTGTTTTTAAGCGTTTTTGTAAATAAAAACCCAAAAGTTTCTGTTTGTTCTTTTTTTAGCAAAAAATAATAGGAAAAAAAGCAAAATGCACAAAAAATATTACTCAAAAACCCTTGATTAAAGACCACAAAATAGGATTTTAGAAGATGTGAAGTATAATTTCCGTTAATTTCTAGGGTTTCAGTTTCCTGTTGAAAATAAAAAATATAATTTTGTTTGAGTAATATAAAAATCACTCCCGCAAGCAAAATTTGCGAAGCATATTGAAAAAGTATGAGTTTGGTTTTTTGAGAAAGCCAAATCAACAAAACAATTTCGGAAGCCCAAAAAAGTAAAATCAAATCTCCGTTAAACTGCACAGAAACTGTTAAACTTGCAAAAGTAACCGCCAAACCCGTCATCAAATAAACCAAATTTTTGTCTATTTTGAGTTCTCGGAAAGCCAAATTATAAAAATAAATGGCTAAGAAACTGTTAAAAACGGCAATCGTAAAAGTAAAACCGCCATTTGCCTCGCCCAAAGTCCAAAGATCAACCAAACGATAGCCCGCAGTAAAATAGAAAAAATGATTGGAAATTAAAATGCCCAAATCGGAATAAGAAAATGCAATTTTATGGCGAAGATTGTAGATCAAATTCATACCAAAAAACAACAAATAGAAGGCAGTTGCAAAAATAAAGGCATAAAAATAGCTCGCTTCTTCAGGAAAACTTACTTTTTTGAACCAACTTGCATATAAAATTACCGTTAAACCGTAAGCAATCCATTTGACTAAATTCCATTTTTTGAAAAAAGCCAAAGCCAACATTCCACTGTTCAAAATGAGCAAATACGTAAAAAATATGATGTAATTTCCTTCGCCTGTGCTTGCCAAAAAAGGCGTTCCAAAACCGCCAATAACGGCAATAATCGCCAACTCAATTCGATCATAAATTACTGATAAATAGACAGTTAGCACAGTCAAAAGTAGCATCAACACAAAAGCTGTTGTTTGCGAAAATAGTTGATATTCTTGGAAAGACCAATAAATTGAAAAATAAGCAATCGCAATGCCGCCGCCAATCAAAACCGAACTAAAAGAACGAAAATTTTGACGCAAATAATGCGCAACTCCTAACATAACCGAAGTTGTAGCCAAACCAATAAACAAACGACCTGTTTTGCTAACCCACTCATTATCAATAGCATACTTCATAAAAAACACCATACCAAGCACAAAAACTCCGATCCCAACGTATTTCAGATTTTCGCTAACAAACTTTTCGAAACTAAATTCTGGTTCAGGGATTTTTGGTGTTTTAGGTTGAAAAATTGGCGGTTTTTCTACAAATTTTGGTTCTTCTAAATCTTTTTCTGTTGAGTTTTTGGTTAGTTCTTGCAAACGATTAACCGTTTCCATGATCTGCTCTTGTTCAATTTTTTTGTTTTTTTCTTCTTCAAAAAAATTGACAAAAACAGCTTCTTTTTCAATACTTTTTTCCTCGAAAACAACAGCTTTTACGGGTTTTGCCTGAAACTGCAAATCCTCGATTTTATTTTTTAATTGCCCTAATTCTTGCTGAATCCCATTAATTTGATCAGAAAGTGAGTCAATTATTCTAAAAATTTCTTCTTTTTCCTTCATTTTTTTACTTTTTTAAAGGTTGAACACTAAAATAAGTCAAAGAACGCCACAACCATTCGAGCAAGCCATAACGGAAATATTTAAACCAAAATTTTGCAAAAATAATTTGCAAAACAAACAATAAAATGCCCATTAAAGCGCAAAAAGCTGCGCCAATTTCGTCTAACAAACCCAAACCAACTCCAAAAAATATAAAAAAAGCTACAAAACTTTGCGTTACATAAGTGGTCAAACCCATTCGCCCAACCCAATAAAAATTCATAAAAAAAGTTTCAAATTTGGGTTTTTGGAACAAAATAACAAAGCCACTAACATACGTAAAGGCAGTAATAAGGCAAGAAACATCAAAAAAGAAACTAAAAATAGGAAAAAGTGCAGGCGGCGGCAGATTTTGTGAAAAATGGAAAATAATTAGTAAAATAATTGCTAAAACATATAAAAAAAGAAGCGAAAAGCCCGAATATTTGAATATTTTTTTGAAAAAGGGTAAATTTTCAAGCAAATTTTCAAAATATTTTTTTCTGCCCACAAACAAACCCAACAAAAACATTCCCAAAGTCATGAAAACTCTACCTGAAGAAATTTGAAATTCGTATTTTGAAAACAAAGAATTTGCATTTGCTGTTAAAATTTGGGTATAAGTCCCGTTTTTGGCAATTTCGTAATATTCTAGTTCATTTTTCATATAATCGTCTGATTCTGGTGGTCTGCCTTCTCTTTGTTGAGTTCTTGGTGGTTCTGAAATTTCTTTGCCAACATTAAAAATTAAAGAAGGAATGTTAAAAGCAAAAAATAAGGCAAAAATTAGCAAAAAACGGTCAGAAAATTGATTAAAAAGCAATAAAAATATGCCAATTACAGAAAAAATAGTCAAAATATCACCTCTATAATGCAAATGATGAATAAAACCAATGCCAAACAAAACGGTTAATCTCCACAAAAAACGAGTAATAAATTCGGT
>RDXG01000166.1 GCA_004292785.1 Bacteroidota bacterium | reverse complement strand
ACATTTAAAGAAATAATTGTGATAGAAAGAAACAAAACATTATGTCGACAACTTTCACGGATCAAACTATAACAAAGCAATTATATCCGACCTCTGAAGATAACGATACCAACAGTAGCAATCGACGTTTATTTTCGTTATGGCAGATAATCCTTCGAATAATTGGAATTAGCACATATGACCAGGGCAGATTAAGTAATACAAACGAAACGGATGATGTTTTAGTAATGATTGTATGAACAAGCTTATTCATGAGATTTCGATCGATATGCGAGCACTCGATTCTGTTCATCCACTCGGCTCTATCTGTATGATAGTCGGCACACAAATTTTGACCTGCAAAAACCACCAAAGGAGCTTTTCTTTGCGCATGAGTTTGAACAGACGCAAAGTGATGAGAAAGTGCATCAATAACCGCTTTTGCCCCCAAATATGAACCACCAATGCCTATAACTACAAAAATTTCGGCAATTTGCTTTATTTTTGAGGCAGTTTGTTCTATTTTTGTAATTTCTGCTTCGGTCATTTGAGTAGGCAAATGTAACCAACCCAAAAAATCGTTTCCTTTTCCTGTTTTGTTTTCCAAAGAAACAGTATGTTGGTCGATGGCGGATTGATATTTTGCCAAAACAGTTTCAGAAACAGAGGCTTTTTGAAGATTAATTTTGATCATCTTGTTTTTTTTTGATAAATTAAAAATAAAGACCTTGCAAATTTATGAAATTTATAAATGTATTTCAATTTTTATTTTTTTGATACATTTCAAAAAAAAATTTTGGTATTCGCTTTTATTTATTTTAATTGCCAATATTGGGCAAAATGAAATAAAAACGAATATAAAATAAGTTCAAAGCGAAAAATATTATATTTAGCGAATCACAAAACTCTTGCTAAACATTTGAAAAATTGGTAGCTTGTCTAAATCCAGCTTTTGTCCAATTTCCAAAATTTTATTGTACTCAATCTTAGAAATGCTGCGTTGATTGAGCAAATCTTCTTCTTCTTCTGTAAACAAAAAACTAATAATTTTTACCAAAACATAAGGCGTATTCAACACATCTTTTGCAAGATCATGCGTTGTGTTTTCTGGATTTCGTACTGCTTCCAAGAATTTTGGGCAATCTTTGAAAGTAGAAAACAAAACAAGTTTGATCAATTTATAAAAATCATTTTCCCATTTGGAAAAGTTTTTTACCAAAAATTGTAAGGCATGAACAATCGGGTCTTTTCGCAAAAAATAACTACTTCGCGACAGTTTTCTAGCTTTTTTGTTAAGCGTCAGCTCCTCAAACAAACTAATTGTACCATTTGCCAATGCCACACCCACCGAAGGAGCTAATAAAACTAAGGAAATAAAATCGTCATCAGTCATTTCTAAAAATTGCGATTCCGATTTGATAAATTGGGATTTTAAGGTCATGATTGCATCAAGAACTTCCTGATCTTCCATGAGAGTTGTCAATTCGCCATCTGTTAGCATATTTTTTTGTATTTAATTGCTTTGATAAATTATTCTGTTGTCAAATATTTGTCGGACTGTTCTTAAACTAAACTTATCCGACAAATTTGTGCCATAAAATTAGTTTTTCTTCTTTTTTCCAAGCGGAGCCAAATAATGATTTGGGTTTTCTTGAAAATCTTTTAATACTTTGTCCAGTGTCAAAATGGTTTTGTTTAGGTTTTGGTACAAAGAATCGTTATAGATAATTTTTCCCATGCTACCTTTTCCAGAATTGATGGCAACCAACATTTTGTTCAATTCCTTCATACTTTGATTGGCAGAATTGACCGTAGCAGCCAATTTTGCATTGTTCAAACTATCCGCAAAAGTGTTCATTTTTTTGAGCAAAGGCTTAATTTCCTTTTCAGTTTCGACCAAAGAAGCAGAAAGTTTGTTCACATTATCCATCATCTGCCCCATTTTGGACTGGTTACTTACAATTAATTGGTTGGTGTTTGCCATCATTTGGTCAGAATTATTGATCAAACTTTTGATGTTTGCTCCCATGCCTTGATATTCTTTCATAAGCAGGTTCAATGTTGTCAAAGTCATTTCTGCCGAACCAACAATAGGCGATGCCTTATCTGCAAAAGTTGCCATCATTCCTTCTTGTATTTTCGGGCGAAGCGTGTCGTTATTTTGCAAAATTTTGTTTCCTTTTTTGATATTCAAATTGATATATTTTCCGCCAAGCAAGCCATTATCAGACAAAATAGCAAAAGTAGAATCGGAAAGTTCGAGATAATCTTCAATATCCAAAGTAACCAGCATCAGGTTGGCTCTGTTTTGCAGAATATCAATTTTGGAAACCTGTCCAACCTTAAAACCGTTGAGTTGAACCATATTTGAAACTGTTAAACCGTCCAAACCTTTGTATAAAACAAAATATTTTCGGGTTGGGGAAAACATATCCGTACCTTTCAAATAATTAAAGCCAAAGTACAACAGTACAAAACTCACTAGGGCTAAACTGCCTACTTTTATTTCCTTAGAAAATTTCACGTTCAAAAAATTTTGATTGATTTATGCAAATATAATTTTTTTAATAAAGAAAAATAATTTTTTTGTTATTTTTTACCTAAATTCTCAAACATTTATTTTGGGTTTTCATAAATTTAAGTTGAAAATAAACCAAAAAAAATCTATAAAATTTAATTTTTACGTACATTTGATAAATTTTTTTATTTCTATAAAATGCCAAAAATCTCAACAATATGAAAATCATCTTTTCTTTTTTATACTTTATTCTTGCCTTCAATGTTTTTGCAGAACAAAAGCCAGAATATCAATTTGTGCCAAACAAAAACCAATGGGAGTCGGACATTCGCTATCGTTTGGGAATTCCTAGCGGTTATTTATACCTCAAAAATCAATCTTTGCAGTATCTTTTTGTGGATTTGCAAAAACTTTCGGACATCAAACACGGCAGAATTCAGGACTCAAAAGCACGCCAAGAAGAAGGAATTGCGGCACACAGCGTATTGATCAATTTTTTAGAATCAAACCCAAATCCTGTTATTTTAGAAGAAAATCCTAACCAAGATTTGCAAAATTTTTTCTTAGGAAACGATCCTAATTTTTGGGCAAGCAACGTGCAAAGTTTTGGAAAAATTATTTATCAAGAAATGTATGAAGGCATCGATTTTATGTTTTCTAGCCAAAAAAATAACCTAAAATATGAATTTAAGCTACAAAAACAAGCCGATCCTGCCAAAATCCGAATGAAATACGAAGGCGCAAGCGAAATGCGGTTGCTAGAAAACGGAAATTTATTAGTTAAAACTACACTAGGAACTTGGATTCCTGCCGAATTTACTTTGGAAAACAATGTTTTGGGCTTTCATTTTCCAAAATCTTACAATAAAAATTATGAATTAATTATCGATCCCGAATTGGTTTTTTCTACTTTTTCTGGTTCAACCATCGATAATTGGGGAAATACGGCAACTTATGACGAGGAAGGCAATTTGTATTCTGGTGGCTCTTTTTTTAACCCAAATTTTCCACAAAGTTTAGTTTTACAGGGCAAAGTAGGTACTTTTAACATCACTGCGTCAGGAATTTCAGATGTTTGTGTGCTTAAATTTAGCCCGAAAGGTCAGCTTATTTTTGCATCTTATTTTGGTGGTTCAGGGACAGAAGTGGCGCACAGTATGTTTGTGAACAATGCAAAACAAATCTTGATCATGGGAAGCACAGGTTCAGCAAATTTTCCGACAAGCAACATTGCTTTTGACAGAAGTTTTAACGGGGGAAAATTTGATGGAAACGATATTTTGGAAGGCATGAAATATGAACAAGGAGTAGATATTTTTGTTTGCGCCTTGCGAACAGACGGCAGCAGCCTTGATGCAAGTACATATATTGGTGGTGCAGATAATGACGGAGTCGGGCAAATCAATAATCCATTGGTCAAAAATTATGGAGATCAGTTCAGAGGCGAAATTATTTGCGATAAAGACAACAACGTTTATATTGCATCAACTACGCGTTCAAAAGACTTTCCTACTACTCGAAGTGCTTGGCAAAAAACCTTAAAAGGCACGCAAGATGCCATCATTTTCAAGATGACTCCAAACCTTTCTGATTTGGTTTGGAGTACCTATTTTGGAGGCACACAAAACGAAATGGCGTATTCTTTAAAACTCAATGCAGAAGGCGAAATTTTTGTGGCAGGAGGCACAGATAGCCGCGATTTGGATACGCAACCCAATGCAGTAAATAGGTTTTACGGTGGGAATATTGATGGTTTTTTGGCAAAATTCCAAAATAATGGTTCTTGGAGTGGTGGAACTTATTTGGGAACAACCGCCTACGATCAAGCCTATTTTGTGGATATTGATGCCGAAGGAAATGTGTATATTTTTGGAAATACCGCAGGAAATTACGTCATTCAAAATGTGGTTTATCGCAATGCAAACGGAGGACAATTTCTGCATAAACTTAATCCTTTGCTAAATCAAACCATTTTTTCTACACGTTTGGGCAGTGGCAGAGGCGTTCCAGATATTTCGCCAACGGCTTTTTTGGTAAGTGATTGTGGACAAATTTATATGGCAGGTTGGGGCGGAGTTATCAATAATTTTTCACCGCATTACATTGGTTCGCAAATTGGCAGAAGTTCTACTTTGGGTTTGCCTGTAACTTCTGACGCACTCAAATCGGTTACTAACGGAGACGATTTTTATTTGATGGTTTTAGAAAAAAATGCTACTTCCTTGCGTTACGGTTCGTTTTTTGGCGGAACTGTCACCGATGTTGGCAGCGGAAACCATGTGGATGGCGGAACGAGTCGTTTTGACAAAAAAGGAGTAATTTATCACGCAGTTTGCGCTTGTCGGGCAAACAATATTCCCACCACCGCAGGTGCTTGGTCGGCAGTAAATCGGGCTACAAACGAATGTAACATTGCTTCTTTTAAAATTGGTATACTGAGTTTGAAGGCAAAATTTGTCCCAAGAGATGAGAAAAACAACATTGTGCGAAGCGGTTGCGTTCCTTTGAAATTGCGTTTCGAAAACCAAAGCATCAAC
>RDXG01000004.1 GCA_004292785.1 Bacteroidota bacterium | reverse complement strand
GATGAGCAAAAAAGTATATATAGGCATATTTTTACACAAGACAAAAAGGTAGTAAGCACTTTGAACTAAGTGCTTGATAAAGGAGCGTTATATTAAAAAGTGCATTACATTTGTTTTTTTACCTCTTCTATAAATGCGAGGCTTACTTCAAATGTTTCGCTGATTTGTTGCTCTGTGAAGTTATTTTTGAGCATACGCATGACCGCATCTACTTTACTTTGTTGCGTAACCTGTTCGGCTACTTGGCGTGCAACCTCTGCCAAGATTTCTTCTTCAATTCCCATGTGTTTTCTTTCTGGAATAAAGGTGGATAATTGTTCTGGAAACTGACATAGTGCGAGATAAATTCTATAATCTTACGTGTTTTCTCCTTCGAATAGCCTGCTTCATAGTATTTTCGTACTAAACTCAACTTCCATTCTATCTGTGCCTTGTCCTTCAACATTCCTTTTTGCAAAGCCTTGTAAGCTGTGAGCATCACGATACTGAACGGATTGTTGGGTACATCTAAGGCTTGCTCTGTCTTTTCTAATATTTTGAATGTATTAAATTTAAAAGTTAGTTCAGTATTCAAAAATTTCTTGTGGTACATTTGTGGGTGATAAGTTGGATTTGCTTCTGTGTAAATGGCTATGGCAACTATGTTTTGGTCATAACGCTCTTCAATACGTTTGTAGTATTGATACATACGTTTTGCAAATTCAAGGTCTTCATATCCTTGTATTTCCACATGAACCAAACACCACTGCACACCGCCATTTTTGGTAAAAACCTTTACCAATTTGTCGGCATAGCGTTTCTTTTCCTGCGACTCGGGGACGATTTCAGCGAGTTCTTTATCCAAAAACTCAAAATCTTTGCCAAAATCTACTTCCTTGCCTGCCCAATCAGGAAAAAAGTACCATAAAAACTCTGCAAATAATTCTTCGAGAATTCCTTTCCAAAGTGCATCTTTCGGTATTTTGAACATATTATTTTAAAATTTTACAGCCAAACGCCCATAAATGCCTCTGCCTGCACGTCCTGGGACGCTGTTTATCACTGAACGTTTATAATCGGGGTGAAATACTTTAGCATTCAACGCATTTTGTACAAATAAACTAAACGTAATGGAAGGGCTATTATCGATATTGAATATCTCTTTGATGTCCGCTTCTATATTGAGTGTAAGATAATGAAAAGCATCTGTAGCAGGGTTCACATCTTGAAAAGTTTGCGCATTGCCTTT
>RDXG01000165.1 GCA_004292785.1 Bacteroidota bacterium | reverse complement strand
TATTCACGGCGAACCTTATTTTCATTTCCAAGAATACAAACCAAACAAAAACCCAAAAGGCGATTCGATGGCGCAACTCATCGAGGCTTTTTTAATTGGACAAACCAAAAATACACGCCCTATTCCGCTTTATGGAGTGGAGATTGTTGGGCGAATTTGGACTTTTGTGATCATGGATGGCAAAGAATATTGTACTTCTAAGGCTTTTGATTGCACAGATCGAGAAGATTTGTTAAAAATTGTTGCCATTTTACGCAAATTTCGGGACATTTTGGAAAGCAAATTGTTAGCATAAATCCAAACAAAAATGATTGAAAAACAAGAAATTTACAAAGCTCTTGACTTTATGAACCAACATTGGAATTTTCAAAACAATGTTCAAGACACAAACACAAAATTTATTTATCATCTACATTCGGTTGATGATTTGCTTAAAATTTGCCAAGAAAAACAGATCGATAAAAATTATGCTTTGCACAGATGGTACAATTTTAATTGCGCCAAATGGCACGAATTTCTTTTTTGTCAAAATCCAGAAGTAAGAAAAGAAGAAGACAATTTTCATAAAACCATTGATTTTTACATCAATAACGTTCCTTTTGATCTAAAAGCATCACCTTTTCCCAAAAAAATGAGGGAAAAGTTAGACCTAAAAAAACGCAAAGACAAAAACAAACTTATTCTTTGGTTCTACCAAAATCAGTCCAAGCAAGGCAGACAACATTTTGAAAATCGCTTGTTTATTGTTTGCAACAATCTGAAAAGCAAATCCAATTTTGAGTTGATTCAACAAAAAATTAGAACATTTATCGATTATTCAAATCAAAACGGTTTTAATAAAATTCAGGTAAATGAGCAAGAAATTTGTAGTGATATTATTTTTATAAACAACTGAAAATGAATTACATAGGTTCAAAATGGAAACTTTCTTCCTTTATTTCAGCCACCATAAAATCGGTGGCGGGCAATGATTTGTCGGACAAAATATTTTGCGATCTTTTTGCAGGAACAGGCATTGTGGGCAGAGTTTTTAAGCCCGAAGTAAAAAGCGTAATTAGCAATGACGTAGAATTTTATAGCTATGTTTTGAATAAAAATTATATCGAAAATAATCAAGTTTTTGACTACGAAAATTTACTTGCAGAACTCAATTTTTTGGAAGGCATCAAAGGCTTTGTTTTTGAACAATATTCAGAAAATGGAAAAGCCCAAAGGCTGTATTTTTCAGAACAGAACGGACAAAAAATTGATGACAGCCGCCAAAGCATCGAAATTTGGAAAAACGAACATCAAATTACCGAAAATCAGTATTATTTTTTGCTCTGTTCCTTGCTCGAAAGTGCGGATAAAGTTGCCAATACTGCCTCTGTTTATGGCGCATTTTTGAAAAAAATTAAAAAATCGGCACAAAAAAAATTGATTATCGAACCTGCAATTTTTTTATTAAACTCAAACAAAAATCAGGTTTATAACGAAGATGCAAACAGCTTGATCAAACAAATTTCTGGAGATATTTTGTATCTCGATCCTCCTTACAATGCCCGACAATATGGAGCTAACTATCACTTACTCAACACGATAGCCGAATATAAAACTTTTACGCCCAAAGGCAAAACAGGTTTGAGAAATTATGCAAAATCTAAATATTGTAGTCAAAATTTTGTGCAAAAAGAGTTTGAAAATCTGATCAAAAATGCAAATTTTAAGCATATTTTTCTTTCTTATAACAATGAGGGTTTGATGTCGGTGGAAAGTGTAAAAAAAATCTTACAACGTTATGGAAAATATGATTTGGCGGAAATTAATTATCAACGTTTTAAGGCAGACAAAACCAAAAACCGTGTTCACAAAGCAGAAAATACAACCGAATATTTGCACATTTTGGAAAAACCATAAAAGAATCACACAGCAAAATTTCATTTTAATAATTTTTTGTAAGTTAGCCTTCAGGCTGTGATGTTCACACAGACCGCAGCCTGAAGGCTACGTTACAAAGTTTTCACAATTCGCATGGTTTCTGTGCTTACAACAATCACTTTCAAAAGCAAATCTATGACTTCTTCTTGATAATCTGCAAAATTGTAGTTATTAAAATGGGCTTGAATACTTGCATCTCCCGATTTATAGGGTTTGTACTGATCCAAAATCCACTCTACAGCACTTCGATTGCCCAATTTGTATTCCCAAACTTCTGGCGGAATGCCCGAAATTTTTGTGAGTTCATCGAGTTCTATTTCCCGATCTTTGTTTACTTTGAGTTTGATTTGGGGAACAATTTTGCTTAAAATTTCTGCTTTTTGTGCCAAATCTTCGGTTCGTTGTTTGGGCAAAAGACTTTCCAAAGGTTTTCTAATTACTTTGAGAGTATCGAGTTTCGAGGATGGAGGATTGAGTTTCGAGGATGGAGTTTCGAGGCTAGTTTCCCCTACACTCGATCCTCTATTCTCAACCCTCGAATCCCCTACACTCGATCCTCTATTCTCCATACTCAAATCCCCTACACTCGATCCTCTATTCTCCATACTCAAATTCCCTACACTCAATCCTCTACTCTCCATACTCAAATCCCCCTCTACACTCAACCCTCTATCCTCATAATTCAAATGCAAACTCATTAACTTTTCTCCTGCCTTTGCATATTTCCAAAAATCGGCATAAAGCGGAATGCGTGGAAAATCGCGTTTTAAGTCTATTTCGTAGGTTTTGCGGTAGTCGGGATGGTGCAAAACGGCATAGACATAATGAAAAATATCTAGTTTAGAGATTCGGGTTTCGAGGGTGGAGGATGGAGTTTCGAGAGTAGTATCCTCGAAACTCACTCCTCCACCCTCTACACTCACTCCTCCACCCTCCACACTCAATCCTCCACCCTCCACACTCTCATATTTTTCACGAAATAACTCCAAAGCCCAATCGCTTATATTTTCAACTTTTTCACCATTTTCGTAGCGGTAGAGGGAAGTAAAAAAAGCGTTAGTTGCTGAACTTGTAAAATGCAAATCCATTATGGAATCCACTATTATAGCCATAAAAGGCTTTTGCGAATTAGGACTTGTGAAAGAAATAACTTTGTTTCCTTTACCTAAATCAATTCCAAATGTATTGTAATGATTTTGCGTTAAAACATCACTAAGTGTTTTATCTGCATAATAAAATTGTTGCACAAATGGTCTGTAAAAAATTTTAACAATTTTTTTCTTGTTAAATTTTAGCAATTTATTTTTGCTAAGATCATTACGCAAAAATTTTGCTTTCAAATCTCTACTCCACTTAATGGTTGTTCCCCAATCTTCAGGCATATCAATTAATTGAGGCTTTCCATTGCCATTTTTGCCATTTCCATTTTTGTCCCTGTGCTTTTTTAAATACAATTTCCATATTTTATCAGCATCAGGAACTGTGTGTTTTTGTAAAAAATCATTGTAAAAATTAATAAAAAATTTAACTTTTTTTTTCTA
>RDXG01000164.1 GCA_004292785.1 Bacteroidota bacterium | reverse complement strand
GTAATTTCTTCGCCTTCCAAAGACTTAATTTTAAACTTTTTGATCAAAAAAACAGATGCCATTCCGACCAAAACTGCCGTTCCAATTACGCCATACATATAAAAAGAAGTCAAATGAAACATCTCTTGTATGCGAAACCAACTCATAATTTCAGCTTTTACAAAAGCGATTCCGAACACAATTCCAACAAATAAATATTTTATATTTTGCATTTTAAAACCATTTTAAAAGAAAAGGTAACAACACATTTGCACTAAAAAAACCGCCAACCATAAACGAAATAGTTGCAATCAAAGAAGGAATTTGCAAATTAGACAAACCCATAATGGCGTGCCCTGAGGTGCAACCGCCTGCGTATCTTGTGCCAAAACCCACCAAAAAACCGCCAAAAACAAAGAAAATAAAACCTTTAAAAGTAAAAAGATTATCCCAATTAAAAATTTGTACGGGCATTAGATGACGAAAATCTGTGATTCCGTATTCGGCTAAAATTTTGGTGGTTTCTTCTGTAACTATCACACTATCAGGGTTTTCTAAATAAGTGTTTCCCAAAAAACCGCCAATAATTACGCCTAGCACAAAAAACAAATTCCACATTTCTTTTTTCCAATCGTAAGTAAAAAAAGGAATATTTGCAGGCACACACATGGCGCAAACGTGCCGTAAAGACGAAGAAATACCAAATTTTTTGTTTCCTAAAATCAACAAAGTTGGCACAGTCAAACCAATTAATATTCCTGCCACTGCCCAATGCCAAGGCTGTTGGATCAATTCAATCATTTTTGTTTTGTTTAAAAGAAAATTTAACTTTTTTATGTATCGTAAACATTTTTGTTTGCATTTTTAAACACGAATTTGCAAACAAGAATTTTACGGTAGATTTTTTTTATTTTAGAAACTTTTAATGTTTTCACTCAAATCAAAAACCTGAATGTTAGGCAAAATATTTGCTAAAATGCTCTGCCCCGCCGCACTTCTGTAACCGCCTGCACAATGCACCATAATTGCCTGATTTAGAGGCAGTTCGTTGGCACGTTCACGCAATTCTGGCAAAGGAATATTGATGGCATTTGCAAATTTTTTGCCGTCCTGTTTGACTTCGTTTTCGTTTCGAATGTCGACAATGGTATAAAGATTTGGGTTATTTCTGAAATGTTCGAGATCAAGATTTAGACTTGTTTGTCCTGCCAAACTTTCCATCACAAAAGCCGTTTCGATGCCTTTTTCATACCCAATTTTAGAAGTTTTGATGATCAAATCCTCTAATTCTTTTTCTGTTTCTGCCATCAAATAATATTTTTCATCAGAAGAAACAATACTTCCTAACCAAGTTTCAAATTTGCCTCCGTTTTGCAAATTAATGCTATTTGGCAAATGTCCTGCGTTAAATTTGGCTTGTGGGCGAGCATCGATAATGATTATTTTGCTTTCCAATTTGGTTTTTGCATCAAATTTTGCACGCTTGACTGCCGAAATATTTTTTGCAAAATGTTCAGCTCCTTTTTTGTTTGTATTGACATCAAAAACAAAATATTTGGGAATAAAGGGCTGATCGGAAGTAAGTTCTGTTACAAAATCGGCTTCGGGCATAGGTTTCATTGACCAATTTCCTATTTTTTCCGCGCCGATGGTGCTAGAATTTGCATCACAAAGGGCTTTTCCGCAAAGCGAACCTGCTCCGTGTGCGGGATAAACCAACACATTGTCTTCTAATTTTGTTAATTTTTCGTGCAAAGAATGATACATTTGTTTTGCCAATTCTTCACGTTTTGCCCTAATATTTCCTACGGATTCACGCAAATCTGGTCTGCCACAGTCGCCAATAAAAAGTGTATCTCCTGTAAAAATGGCTTTATTTTTACCCTCACTTTCCAATAAAATGCAAATACTGTCGGGAGAATGCCCTGGCGTGTGCAAACATTTCAAATTAAATTCAGAAAAATTGAGTTGGTCGCCTTCGTCAAAACTTTGGTGCGGATATTCTGCGCCGAGCAATTTGCTGACATGAATACTTGCGCCTGTTTCTTGCGAAATTTCGTAATGACTGCTTACAAAATCGGCATGAGGGTGCGTTTCGATCACGTTTGTAATTTTCGCCTGATTTTTTTCGGCAAATTCATAATAAGGTTTTGGATCTCTGGCGGGATCGATCAAAACCACTTTTTTTGCACTTTCATCAAGGATTGCGTAGCCAAAATGTGCCAAACCCTTGTCTTCGAATTGTTGGATAATCATAATTTTATTTTTTTTAAATATGTTAAGAAATTCTAAAACTGTCCGACTTGCGTCTGACAAAAGCCTAATTTTTTATTTTTAAGACGTTTTTTTAATTGTCCGACTTGCGTCTGACTTAGTTTTAATTTTAAGAATCACAGACTAAAGTCTGTGTTACATTTTTTATTTTAAAACAATTTCTTTGAACATCACATAAATGCCCATCGCCAACACAAACCAGCCAAAAGCGGGCTTTAATTTGTCGCCAGATATGTTTTTGGACAAATAAATTCCCACAAACATTCCCAAAATTGCGGCAAAAGCAACGCCTATTAATAGTTGAAATTCTATTTTTACGCCATTCAATAAGTCTGCGCCAAAGCCAAACAAAGAATTAAAAGCAATGATAAACAAAGAAGTTCCGATGGCTTTTTTCATGGGCAAATTGGCAAAAAATACCAAAGCAGGAATGATCAGAAAACCGCCTCCTGCTCCCAAAAAACCACTAATAAAACCCAAACCCAAGCCGATCAGGGTCATTTTATAAAAATTGTATTCGTTAATTGTGGCTGTGTTTTGTTTTTTTCTGATCATCGAAAAAGAAGACGCAATCATTAAAAAAGCAAAAACGACCATAATCAACAAATTTTTTCCAATTTGCAAATCCCCAATATTGAACAAATGTTGAGGAATAAGTGGCATAAAAAATTTGCGTGTAAACAAAAGACTAGACAAAGACGTGATCGCAAATAAAAGCCCTGTTTTTACATCAATAAGTTGTTTTTGGTAGTTTCTAATTGCGCCAACTGCGGCAGTAAGTCCGACAATAAACAAGGAATAACTCGTAGATACATCAGGATTAACAGCAAAAATATATACCAAAATTGGCACAGTAAGCATAGAACCGCCACCGCCTATCAAGCCTAAGGAAACGCCTATCAAAGAAGAAAAAAAGTACCCGATCAATTCCATTTTGCTTTATGAATATATGATAATTTATTAATTTAGTTTTCGAAAAAAAATGAAAATTAGCCCAAGCATTTTTCCATGCAATCAAAAATATTTAAAATTTCTCGATCTGCAATTTTATAATACACATTCATTCCTTTTTTTTCGCAAGAGAGCAAACCTTTGTCTTTCATTTTGATCAAATGATGCGAAAGCAAAGACTGTTCTGCCTCGATTTTGATTCTGATTTGAATTTCAGAAACCGAAAGCGGTTCTTCTGCTTCCAAAACTTCCAACACTTTGAGC
>RDXG01000163.1 GCA_004292785.1 Bacteroidota bacterium | reverse complement strand
CTTTTTCTACATCTTGTTCAGGATAATCGACAAATCTTTCGTCTTTTTCCCGAAAACGAGTCGTAAACATATTCAACAAACGCAAAACAGAATTTTTAATATCATAAGGCAAAATTTCTAATTGAATAAAATACGCCTCATGGGTCAATAAAGCCACAAATTCGTCTTTTGTGCCTTTGTATTCTTTTTTTCGTAAAACGTCAATATATTGATTATTACTTTTCAGAATCGAGGGCAAAGATTGATTAAATGCTTTTTCGATCATATAAATGGTTTTGATGGGCAAATAAGCCTGTTCTTCGCCATTTTCTGTCTGCAAAACGCTGATATTTTTATATTTTTCAGCCAAATATTTCCTAAAACGCCCAATTTCTGGCGTAAAAGGCGATTTTTGCACTTCAATCAAAACTTTTTCGAAAACAGGATTTTTGTTTTTGTCTAATGTTTTGATAATTGCCACATAATCAAGTCTTTGCAATTCGACTTGTATAAATTTAGGTCGAATTAAAGTTGCAGTTTGTTCCTGCGGCGCAGGCGAAAGTTCGACCACTTTCTTGCCGATGATCCTAGAAATCAAGTTTTTAGCAATTTCCAAATCTTCCATCAAATATTTGAAAACTGTATCATAAATAGGATTTAGAATACGCATAATTTTTTAGTTTTAGTTTTTCATAAATTGTCCAACAAATGTCTGAGATCATTTTTTGTATAAACGTATTTTTTTGCAAAAAAACAAAATATCTATCAAATAATCGTTTCATTTTGCCAAATAAACACTATTTTTGTTTTCCAATTTTCTTTTTCCATGCAAATTCGTTTGTTTTTCTTCTTTTTTTTGTTAAATATTTTGGCAGTTTATGCCCAAAATCCTTCTCCTAAGCGCGAATTTAGGGCAGTTTGGATTGCTACGGTTATCAATATTGATTTCCCGACTTCCAAAAATATGTCCACCGAAGCGCAACAAAAGCAGTTTAGAGATATTTTGAACGAACACGAAAAAAGTGGAATGAATGCGGTAATGGTGCAAATAAGACCAACAGCTGATGCTTTTTATGAAAGTGAAAAAGAACTTTGGTCGGAATGGCTTACAGGGCAGGCAGGAACTGCTCCAAATCCTTATTACGATCCATTGGAATTTATGATTCGCGAGGCGCACCGCAGAGGAATGGAATTTCACGCTTGGCTAAACCCTTACAGAGCCTATTATGGCGGTCAGCAAGCCCCCATGCACCCCGAACATTTGGTTTTGCAAAAGCCCGATTGGTTTGTAAAATATGGAACGCAAACCGTTTTTAATCCTGGTTTGCCCGAAGTAAGGCATCATATTAACGAAGTAGTGCAGGATATTGTGAAAAGATATGACATTGATGGGATTCATTTTGACGATTATTTTTATCCTTATCAAATTAAGGGAGTCGAATTTGAAGACGAAAAAACGTTCAAAAAATATGCAGGTGGTTTTCAAGACAAAGCCGATTGGCGAAGAAATAATGTAAATGTTTTGATAGAAACTTTGCACGAACAAATCAAAAAAAACAAGCCTCATGTCAAATTTGGAGTGAGTCCTTTTGGTGTTTGGCGCAACGCTGACGTAGATTCTTTGGGTTCAGCCACAAAAGCAACTCTTGCTTGTTATGACAATGTATATGCTGATGTTAGACTTTGGTTAGCAAAAGGTTGGATAGATTATGTGAGTCCGCAAATTTATTTTAATATTGGGCATAAATTGGTTGATTATGAAAAAACAGCTCTTTGGTGGGCAAATAACTGTTTTGGAAAACATTTGTACATTGGTCAAGCTCCTTACCGCCTCGACAAATTGGATTCGGTTTGGACAAAAAGCGAAATTCCGAAGCAAATTGTAATGAATAGACAGAACCCAAATATTTTGGGAAGTATTTATTTTAGTTCTAAATCTTTGACCAAAAATTATGGAAATTTGCAAGATTCGTTAAGAAAGAAATTTTACCGTTATCCTGCGCTTGTGCCAAAAATGGCTTGGAAAGACAATATTTCGCCCAATCAGCCCCAAAATTTGGAAGTTTATCAAGTTCCGAAGGGCATGATTTTGATGTGGGAAGCACCCGAAAAAGCAAGCGATAACGAAATTGCAAGTTATTATGTGGTTTATCGTTTTGATGAAAATGAGGAAATTAACATAGAAAACACAAGCAAAATTTTGGCAATTCATCGCGAAAAAAAGCATATTTTTGTAGACAAAAGTGCAATTTCGGGCAAAAATTATGCCTATGCCATCACTGCCGTAGATCGTTTGCACAACGAAAGTACGCCAATTTCTGTAAGAGTGATCAAAAAACAAGAAAATATTAGTGTAGAAGATAATATTTCGGATTGGGGCGAATTTTTACGGCTTTTTTTGAAATTGTATTTTAAACATTTGGAGGATTAAACAAACAACTTAATTTGTCCGACAAACAGATTGTCGGACAAATTTCAAAATCTTAACCAAAATAAGTCGCATACCATTTTCCAGCAGCTTCTCCGATGGCTTTTACGCTTTCTACAGCTACATTTTTAGAAATATCACAAACAGGATTTTGAAGTGGTCTTGTACCTTTTGGCATATCCACCAATTCAGCAACTTTGTTCGCAATAGATTGCGGATTTGGTTCGTATTTTTGCATCAAACCTCCTAAAGTTTCTTGCGTACCTGCTTGCATTTGTTCCCAAAGTCCGCCATAAGATGCCAAAGTATCGGCTTCGTCTGCGTTAATTCCTGTTTTTCCAAAAATTTCTGTTGGAAACAAACCAGGTTCTACCAACACACTTTCTACCCCTGTAGGTTTAAGTTCCTGCGCCAAACCCAAAGAAATACCTTCAACGGCAAATTTAGAGGCACAATAAGGTGTAGCACCACCAAAAGGAAACATTCCGATCATGCTTGACACGTGAATTAATAATCCTTCTTTTTGTTTTCTCATAGACGGCAAAACCGCTTTCACCATACGCAAAACGCCATACACGTTGATGTCAAACATGGCTTGCACTTGTGCAATACTATATGCTTCGGTCAAACCTCCTCCATAAACTCCTGCATTATTTACCAAAACGTCTATTTTACCAAAATCGGCAAAACATTGTTGAACTGCTTTTTGTACCGAATCGTCTTTGCTTACGTCTAAATCATAGACTTTCACTCCCGCTAATTGCGAAAGTTCTTTTGCAGAATCAGCATTTTTGCCTGCCACATCGCGCATGGTAGCCGCTACTTGATGCCCTTTTTGAACCAATGTTTTTACAATTAGTTTTCCAAAGCCAGTGCTTGTACCTGTAACCAAAATAACACTCATAAGAAGAAACATTAAAAATTTTAATACCTAAATTTTAACTAAAATGATGTTAAAAAGTTTTAGAAAATATTTTATTTTATTTCTTTTTTTCTAAAAACTCTGTTAAAACCAAATTAAATTCCAAAGGTTTTTCAGTTGCTAACCAATGTCCTGCTGCCTCAAA
>RDXG01000162.1 GCA_004292785.1 Bacteroidota bacterium | reverse complement strand
GTTGCGAAAAGAAAAAAGTCGTTTTGAACTTTGGTTGAACCGAATGAACCAAATCAAATTGCAGTTTAGGCAATTTGTGGATTCATTGAACGAAACATTGGAAACGTATAGCGTTACATACTACGAGTATCCTACTATTACATTCGACATATTTCAAGAATTAGAGGAAAGGGGGAGTTCTCAAAATACGTTTTTCTTTTCTATTCGCTTTTACCACAGAGAGACAAAAAAGATTGTTCAGACTTTTGTATTTAGGTTTTTCAGAGATCGTTATAAGTTTCCTACCAACAGCAGTATAATTCCTTTGGAATTAAATTGCTTCAATCCTGAAACTAAGAATTTCTTGGTAATAGACAGGTTTACTTGGACGGATAAAGTACAGTTGCGTTCATTTTATTTCGATCAGTCTAACGAAATAGTTACTGCACAATACAATAGGGCGCAAAGAAAAACAATAAATGAAAATAATCTCAAACTTCATGAGGTTGTTGAAACATTTTTTAGTGATGTGCTTGGCAATGTGCTTGGAATATAAAAAATTTAACTACGCACAACATTGTATTTATGAAAAAGGGGCAGAAGTGCTAAATTTGACCTACGGGTGCTTTTAATGGGCTTTTGTGGTAAATTGAACTTTTGTGCTTTTAAGTCCCTTCTTCATAAATACTTGTTCGTTGTGGGCCATTATAGAAACACCTAAATTTTCAAAACAGTATGACAAAAATCACTTTGCTTTTATTGACGCTTTTTGCAGGACAGACTTTTGCTCAAAGCAAACAAGTGCAAGAAAGAATTAACCAAGTAGAAAACAATCTAATACCCTACGTTCCAGTTAAGGGCTTCAAAGGTTGGAACATTATTGACAGAATGAAGTATTACAATGTACCAGGATTAAGCATTGCAGTTATTAAAGATTATAAAATTGAATGGGCAAAAGGATATGGTTTAGCAGACACCTTAAAAAATAAACCTGTAACAATTGAAACAATGTTTTCGGCAGGCTCAATCAGTAAATTTTTAATGGCTGTTACAGCCTTAAAAATGGTGGATAATGGACAAATTGATTTAGAGAAACCTATCAACAACTATCTTACTTCTTGGAAAATAGCCGAGAATGAATTCACCAATAAGACACCAATAACTTTAAGAATGTTGTTAAGCCATTCAGCAGGAACTTCTCAAACATCTTATTTTGGTTTTACACCAGCTGAGCCAATACCAACGATTACAGAAGTTTTGAGTGGTGGAAAAATTTCACAAACAAGAGCAGTAGTTGTAAATAGCGAACCTAACAAAGAGTTTCGTTATTCAGGTGGTGGAAGTATGATTGCACAGTTAGCACTAATGGACGTTTCTAAAAAGAGCTTTTCCAACCTAACACAAGAAATACTTTTTAACAAACTTGGAATGAAAAATTCAACCTTTGAGCAACCTGTTCCAGCAAAATTTACAAAGCAATGTTCTTGGGCTTATTCTTATGCTTCTTGGTTCAAGGGAATGCCTTACGTTTATCCACAACAAGCAGCAGCAGGACTTTACACTACACCAACAGACATTGCAAAGTTTTTTATTGATGTTCAAAAATCTTATTTAGGTAAAGGAAAGATTTTAAGCCAAGACATCACTAAAAAAATGCTCACTCCGCAGGTAAATGTTTCAGACGGTAGCTACAAAGAACAGATGGGGATTGGACCATTTTTAATTCAAAGAACAGATAATAATGACCCAAAGGGAGTTTACTTTGAGTTTACGGGAGTAAATGCAGGTTTTTTAGCCTATGGTATAGCAAGTATTGAAGGTGGAAATGGTGTGATTGTAATGCTCAATTCAGGCGACAACCAAAATGGAATTGGCAAGGAAATAAGGAGAGCAGTTGCAAAAGTTTATAATTGGACAAACTTTTTGCCAACCGAAATACAGCCAATTAGTTTATCCGATATTGAATTAGATAAACTTGCAGGTCGTTACAGAATGGGAACAGACGAAGTGCTTTATCTGCGTAAAGAAAAAAACTATTTGGTAGAAAATCTCAATAATGGTTTTGAAATTTATTGTTTCCCTGTAACAAAGGACACGATTGTATTTACCGATTTCAACATAAAGGGCTTCTTTAAACGAAATGAAAAAGGCGAAGTAACAGGGCTTCAAAATATTTATCAGGAAAAGCCAATGCCGAAAATGAAAGATGATGAATTTTCGCCAACCGAATACTTGAATATGCAAAAGTATGATGAAGCAAAAAAGGCATTTGCAGCAATGAATATGAACGAAGGACAAATTACCTATTTAGCTTACGACTTAATGAATAAAAAACCCTTAAACGAAAAAGCAGTAAAAACAATTTTAGATGTAGCAATTGAGCAACATCCAAATTCATCAATGGTTTATAGTCGTTGGGGCGACTATTATTTAAAACTTAACGACAAGTCAAATGCAATTAAGAGTTATCAAAAAGTATTAGAACTTGACCCCAACGACCAACAAACAAAAGACATTTTAGAAACTTTAAAAAAATAATCAAACTAATGACAAAAGTAAAATCATCAATACTCATTTTAGCTTTGTTTTTTGTTCCTCAAATTACAAAAGCACAAAATGACACAAAGACTTATGACTTCAAAGACTTTGACAAAATGCAAGTAGAAAACATAAATGGTGAAGTTGAAATAGAGATAGGCAAATCATACAGCATAGCTGTTTTAGGTAAAGACAATGCACAAGAGCAAGTTCAAATAACCAAATTAAAAGATAAACTATTGGTTAAGTTGGACAGCAAATTTGTAACTGATTGGAAGAGTAGAAAGGTTGTTAAAATCAAAATTGTAATGCCAGAGATTTCTAAACTATTTAACTTTTCAAACGCAGATGTAAGTGTCAAAAATTTTGTAGGCAGATATTTTGGAATTGAAAATAAGGGAAATGGAAATGTAACGATTGTAGGTTCTGTTGTTGACAAACTTGAAATAAATAACAATGGCAACGGCAACCTTGAAACCAAAAACATCATTTCAAAAAATGTGGACATTTCTAAATCAGGTAATGGAGATGTAAACATCAGGACAGATAATAATTTTAATGTCGAAATGGCGGGTAATGGCGACATAGTGAACTACGGAAATGGCAAAGCAATTATTAAAAAGCAAAGTGGGACAGGGAAAGTGGTTTACAGAAATTAAACAAACAGACAGACGAATAACGGCACACAACATCAGTTTGGCAATATGGGCTGAAGTGCTTCTATGAAACATTTGTGCAAGGTTCAACAGCAGTAATTCTATTGTACTTTTGTGCTAAAAATCCGCCACATCGCCAAGCCCTTTCCGTTGGGCGATATTGTAAGAAACCACCAAAACAAAATTATGTATAACGAAAATAATTTTATTGAAGCTTATTGTACCCGATGATTTTTAAACCTTGATTATCAAGGATTTATATTTTTTTTGCAATAGTTTCGATAATAAATCTAAAGCTCTTAAAAGGTGTGCTTC
>RDXG01000003.1 GCA_004292785.1 Bacteroidota bacterium | reverse complement strand
ATCACGAAAGAAGCTCCTAACTACACAAGGTAGGCAAGCCAAAACGCTATATTTTCAAAGGGCAATCGAATAGATTGCCCTTTCTGTTGGGTAGGCAAGGAAGGAATCGGTTGAACTTAGACCAAAATAAAAACATACCACAGAGGAACAAAGAAATACAGAGCTACACAAAGAACTTAGTGTGCCTCCGTGTTTCTTCGTATCTCCGTGTTAAACTTTTGGTGTATCTTAAATTTTATTTTAGCATTAAAATACTCATTATCAAGCAATTAGAATTATTTTTAGCTTGCCTACCCCACAGCACAACACAAACGTTTTATAAAGGATTGCGTGTTATTTTTTTTGAAAAAAATTTTATATTTCAAGAATGTTGCCTAATTTTGCACCTCCAAAAAAAGACATATAACAATGAGTAAAGTAAAAACCAACGCAGAATTGCTTAATACTACCGCCACTACACAGAAGCCTTTTGATACAGAGGGCTTTATAGCACGTTACCGCAATCTTTTTTTGATTATCGCGGGGGCGATTGCCGCAGGTGTATTGTTGTATTTTGCGTATAACTACTATGCAAACCAGCAAGAACAAGAAGCACAAAAGGACTTGTTCCCTGCTGTATATTTCGCAGAGGCAGACTCTATGAAACTTGCCTTGAAAGGTACAAAGAACTACAGAGGGCTTGAGCGCATCATCAAAGACTATCCTAACACTAAGGCGGGTATGCAAGCTCGTTTTTATGCAGGTGTGGCTTATATGAAAGAAGGCAAGTTCCAAAAAGCTATAGATGAATTGAAGCAATTTAACTTAGGCGACCAACTCGTACAAGCGCGTGCTTATAGCCTTGTAGGTGATGCTTATGTGGAACTGAACAAATTGGAAGATGCAGTAAGTTATTACAACAAAGCTGTAAATCACCAACCCAACGAATTTTTTACACCCGCGTACATGATGAAGCTCGGGCTTGTATATGAATTGCAGAAGAAAAGCAAGGACGCTATAGACATCTACAACAAAGTTGTCTTAGACTATCCTACGTCTAACGAAGCCACAAATGCCAAGAAGTACAAGGCACGTCTTGAGGCTATGCAGAAATAAGAAATCCATTTGTGTTTTCATTGTTTTAAAAATTTGTTTTTTATTTTCTGAGAAACGCCATTTCTGCTTAGAAGTGGCTTTTTTTATAACATTTAACATTTAACATTTAACATTTAACATTTAACATTT